>NZ_JAPEHY010000009.1:0-123129 GCF_028823715.1 Shewanella sp. K8 | reverse complement strand
ACGGATGTTTCTCATTGCCTGCCGCAGGCTTATGCACAGGCGATCCTGTGACTCGCTGCGAGTACATCCCTGGCTCAGAAGGTCACAGTTCCACCTGAGCCTGGAAAATAGGCGTATGTCTGTAGGTATATAAACAATTTCAAGCAACGCTATGATTGCAGAATTGCACCAATTCCCCTCGGTGTAGCCGGCAGCCATTGGCGCATAATAAGGCGGCAGAAACATGGATGCCGAATCAGCGCCCAAGCTCCCTGGGTTCAACCTCATTAGTCTCTATCGCGAACAGAGTTTTGCTCCAGTAAACAAAGCCTCCCCGTGGCAAAAGGTTGCGACTGAGGTAAAATAGCCCATCTTTTGTCGGCGGCATCTCATACTTGTATGACTCCACAGCGGCTCTACCTCTCAAGCACAGCCTTTTTTGCTGCTTGCTGCTGCCCCGCCGCCGGCTCGCATTCTCCCGGAAACAGGCAGATAACAATAACCCCGCCTGCCGGACTTAGCCTTAAACCCTACACCCAGAGGAATACTCGTCATGAGTCTTGCTGATTCCGTTCTAGCCATAAACAATGATTTGCCTATCCGCACCGACAAGCCGGTTCACAGCGGAAAAGTGCGCAGTGTCTACTGGTTGACCGAGGCCGACAGCGCCAGATTGATCCGTGAAAAGGGCTATGATGTGCCCGCCGATACTCCGCTGGCGATCATGGTGATCTCGGATCGTATCTCCGCCTTCGATTGCATCTTCCACGGCGAAGATGGCCTCAAAGGGATCCCGGGCAAAGGGGCGGCGCTCAACGCCATCTCCAACCACTGGTTCAGCCTGTTCAAGGAAAAGGGGCTGGCCGACAGCCATATTCTCGACATTCCCCATCCCTTCGTGTGGATAGTGCAAAAGGCTCGCCCGATAAAGGTGGAAGCCATTATTCGCCGCTATATTACCGGTTCCATGTGGCGCGCCTATCAAAAGGGTGAGCGGGTATTTTGCGGCATCACGCTGCCGGAGGGATTACAAAAGGATCAGCAGTTACCCGAGTTACTGATCACCCCATCGACCAAGGGCATACTCAAGGGGATCCCCGGGGTGCCAGAGCAGGATGATGTCAACATCAGTCGCGCAGATATCGAAGCCAACTTCGAGGCCTTCGGCTTTGAAAAGCCTGAAGATATCGATCTATACGAAAAGCTGCTCAAACAGGGATTCGAAGTCATTTCCGAGGCGCTGGCACAGCAAGATCAGATCTTTGTCGATACCAAGTTCGAATTTGGCTATGTCACTGACAAACAAGGCCAATCCAAGCTTATCTATATGGATGAAGTGGGAACCCCAGACTCTTCACGTATTTGGGATGGCAGCGCCTACCGTGACGGCAAGATCCTCGAGAACTCCAAAGAAGGCTTCCGTCAGTTCCTGCTCAACCACTTACCGGATCCGGATATCCTGTTGAACAAGGACAGAATGCCGGAACGTGAAGCCCTGGCCTGCGACAACGACCTGCCACTGGAGGCCATGATGAATGTCTCGCGTACCTACACAGGTATTGCCGAGAAAGTCACCGGAGCCAAGATTACTCTCTCGGATAATCCCAAGGCGGAAATCATCCGGGTACTCAAGGAACAATACGGCCTGGTGGACTAAGGCATTCTGCCGCGGCTGCGACTCAGGCCATTTCCCGTTAAGCATAAAGCCCAGAATGTTATTACTTGTGGTTGGTAGCATATAAAAAGATCTATTCATTTAGGTCTTTTTTATATCAATTGACCTTTACCCCGAATTTAAGACAACCACCACCGCCATAGGCAGTGGTTTGGGGTGACAATAGAAAATAATATATCTCAGTATATTCTTAATTAGCTCTCCAGATTGACAAATTAAAACCTCAACTTTATGAATCAATTCATCAACAATTTGAAAACCTAAATTTAAATAGCCACTTAATTTTTACCACAAATTAAATCATGAGTACTACACTGCACCGTCCAGCCCGTTTATTCAATCAAATATCTAAGCTAAAAATTAATTCAATTTCATCATCAAGTCTTCTGCCCGTTGGTGTAAACCCAAGCTTTTGGTAAATATAGAGAGCATTCCCTTCCTCTTTATCCATTGTGGTTAGCGACACGCCTTTTAAACCAACAATGGAAGCGTATCGCTTGCTGAAGTTAATCGCGTGACTCCCCAATCCCTTTCCTTGAAAACGATGGTCAATCATGACACGCCACACGTACAAATGGTCCTTTTGAAAGTGATCATCGAACTTATCGAGTAGTCTTGGATCGATAAGAGAGATGAGCCCTGCTGGCTTGTCGCCTAAATAAATGCCGTAGCTGACACTATCGTCGTTAAAACTCGCCTCTGCAAGCCATTCTGCGTTATTAGCAATAAGATGCTTTTGAAACTCTCCCACTGTAAGGTCAATAATGTCATCGATGGTGTTACCGTTTATTTTTAAAAAGCTAACGTTATTCATGGCCATCTTCCTTGGATAGGTATTTATCTAAAATTATTTTAGCAATATAAAGATCTTGGTAGGCAATTCCTGAGCTATCAAAAATAGTAATGTCGTTTTTGTTCCTTTCTTTTAATTGAAGCTTATCACCGATCTGATGTATCTCTTTATCTGGTGCATGCTGGAACTCACCAATCGCTTTTGACTGAGGTAAATAATCACAGTAGAGGGTGGCGTTCTCAAACAGCGATGGCGGCAGTTCTTGTTTTCCTATTTTATCTGCTCCCATTGCAGAAATATGAGTTCCAGACTTCACCCACGACGATTCAAATAGAGGAGCTGTAGACGCCGTGACGGTGACAATAATATCTGCGCTTTCACAGGCTTCTTGAGCAGTTTTGATATCAGTTGTTAAACCTTCATCGCTTAGCTCTTGCGCCAGTTGGTTAGCACTAGTCTGATTTCTACCAACAATTATGACTTTAGATAGGTTCCTAACTTTTGAAATGGCAAGCGCTTCATATTTAGCTTGATGACCCGTGCCAAATAACGCGAGTACCGTTGAATCTTGTCTCGCCAATAGATCAACTGCGATGGCATCAGCTGCAGCGGTTCGGTAGGCATTAACCAAACTTGCTGACAAAATGGCTTTCATTTCTCCAGTATCAGGTGAGAGAAGAAAAATATGAGTACCATGGTTTGGTAGCCCAACTTGGTTATTGTAAGGCCAATAACTTCCCATTTTCCAACCAAGCAATTGATCTGTGCGTGCTGATTTTAGTGAAAATATTGAACCTTCTATCTGGCCAGATGCGTTAACGACCGGAAATATTGATGAGTGCTGCTCTTGTACTGCGGAAAATGCCGCTTTGACTGCTTTGTATGCCAGTTCGTGAGTAATTAACGCTGCGGTTGTTTTTTCATCTAAATAAAGCATGTTTACCACCCTGAGATACGTTGCCATTGTTCAATTTGCCCCTCGACCAAGTCAAAGACATGGTATTGACTGTGCATTGCGCTTGTAGAGCATGCATGATTTGGGACTATGTGAACTCGAGAACCAATGGGAAAACATTCGAAGTCGATCTCGCTTCCAGAAGCCGCTTCGAGTATGCCGTGCTCTTGATTTACCTGCACGACTTTCAGTATTTGACTCTCTTGACCATTCGGTTGGAGAACCACGCCATAACATTGTTCGTCATGGCCTTTATCTAAAGAAAGAGCCATCCAACCAGCATCAACAAATATTTGTCCCCTTGATTTGTTGTGTCCAATAACACTACTTACTACTGAGATTGCGATATCGTTTAAGGTACACACTCCAAGCTGATGCATCACCAAATCAAACAACGAATAGACGCCAGCTCTGACCTCTGTAATTCCATTTGTGTTTGTGTATGAACATGCCGTTGGGGTAGACCCTATGCTGACTATTTCGCAATGAATCCCCACTAATTCGAGGCGTTTCGCTGCAAGTTGTGCAGTCGTTACTTCATTACTGGCAGATTGGTTTAGCGCTTCTTGAGACGAACAGTGGTAAGATTCGCCTGCGTGGAGCATCACACCTTTAAAGTCGGCAAAACCTTTATCTAAGCTCTTAGCCATAGCAATCAAGGCTTCGGAATCTGCACTGACGCCACCTCGGTGTCCGTCACAATCAATCTCTATCAGGCAGCTAATGACACACTCATGTTCCTGACAGTAGGTGTTAACGAAATCGACTTGTTCCATGCTATCAAGTAACACCACAATGCTAATGCCACGTTTCAATAACTGCTCGACTCGTAATAGCTTTTCTTGTGATATGCCAACTGCATAGAGAATGTTTTTACATCCATAATTAGCAAGCTGTTCTGCTTCCTCAAGGGTAGATACAGTGATTGAGTCCTCTAGAGAGTTAATTAAGTAAGGAAGCGCATCTAACGACTTTACCGTTTTAAAGTGGGGTCTTAGTGGCGTGCCCAGTTTCGACATATGACTGCGCATTCGCGTGAGATTTTTTAAAAACTTTTGTTTGTCCAGGTAGAGAAATGGTGTGCCGATGGCATTGTATTGCTTTTCTGAATCAGGGTGTTCTGTATGTTTAATCATTTCATTTACCTAAGCTCGCAAGTTGCAGTTCAATGTCGATGAAATGATTATGAAATAGGAGAATGTTGAATTATATTAACAAAAGTCTACTTATAGATTAGGTTGAAAGTTAATGTTGACGACAGAAGATATTCGATTTCTTGTGGTAGTGTCTAACCATAGAACATTGGCAGATGCAGCTCGTGCGCTCAATATAACGCCTCCATCAGTCACTCAGCGTATTCAACATATCGAAAAGAAGCTATCACTTAAGTTACTTCAACGACCTTCGCGTGTGGTTAGCCTCACAGAAGAAGGGCGCGTCTTAGTCGGTACCGGTATTTCGATCCTTGAGGACTTGGATGAACTCATCGATAAGCTTAATGAAAGCAGAGGGGATGTCAGTGGTCGCCTACAAGTTTTGGCCCCCCTTGGCTTTGGCAACGATGTGATAGCCCCTTTATTAGGTGAGTATAAACAAGCTCATCCGCGCCTAGAGGTGGAGCTAGAATTGTCAGACAACCCAAACTGGGCAAACCATCATAAATGGGACATTATCATCTACATTGGCCACTTAGCGGATTCCAGCCTTAAGATGGTGACCTTGGCCCCAAACAAACGCTTTGTTTGCGCTTCGCCGGAGTATCTATCTCGTCATGGACAGCCTAAGACTCCGCAAGATCTTAAGAAGCATCAATGTATTGCCTTGAGAGAAAATAATGAAGATGTCACGCTGTGGAGCTTTACTCATGCAGTGACAGGGGCCATAGAAAGTATTCGTATTCGCCCTTCTCTTGCAAGTAATGAGGGTAGAGTGATTAAAGACTGGGCGTTACAAGGCTTGGGGATCATCATGCGATCCGAGTGGGACATTCAGTCACAGATTGATAGTGGTAAATTAGTGCGGCTGTTACCTGATTACGAGCTTCCAAACGCCAATATTGTAGCCCTAGTGACTTCTGCTGCGCATGAGAGGTCGGCGCGAGTCACTGGCTTTTTATCTCTACTAAAAGATCAATGCCAAAAGACGCCGTGGTTAAATCGATAGTAAGTTGTTATCGGAGTTGTGCACTACAAACCTAGTATTTTCGCAATTATTATTCATCAAAGTAGAACAGAATTTCTAACCAGCTAATGCCCACAATGAATTAGCTATTCAACTAACTCTTTGTGGATTAATATTTAGCCTCGGAGAAAATCCATGCACTTTTGCAGCAGTTGCATCCAGAGCAGCAGCTCGAGGTGCTTATCCGCCGCGGCAGCGCTGCCGGCCAAATCCTCGAAGAGGCCGAGAGCGCCAATGTTGGCATGATAGTTGTGGGTTGTCATCAACGCACTGTGATGGTAGTGAAGTAGCCTTATCGGCTCAGAGCTTCACTTCACTGTAGGTGGTCCAGGCCAGTAAATTACCCATCTGCGGCACTATCCAAACGGCTGTCTTGTGATCCTGGTAGACCCGGAAGTAGTAGATCTCCTCGTCACGGATATCGTCTTTACGGATCTCGCGATAGAAGTGCATCGCCGAGTCACTGACATTGTCCGGCTTGGTGAGTTCTTTCTGGTTCACTTTCACCTGGAACACATCCACCGGGGTGCCGGAGATCTCGGTGCGGTACTGGTGAAAATAGCCCCGCAGTTGATATTTGATCGGTGTGGTAAGGCAGTCCTGGTCGGTAACGCAGGCCGATGAATAAAACTGCCCCGAGTCTTTGCTGTCGTAAACCAGCGATAGGCTGAGATCGGTACGCACCAAGAGCTCATCTGCGACCGGGAAATAGATATCCGCATGGTAGTTGTGCTCCACCAACTCGGCATTGTCTACCGCCGGCGGCAGAATAATGCGGTTGTAACGGATCCGCCGCTCCATCTCCTGGCTCAGGGGCACAAACTCCTTCATGCTGAGACCGGCAGGTTTCGGATCTATGGCGGTGATATTGATGATGCCATCACCGTCACAGCCTGTTTCATCGGCACTGGGACAGATGGCAAAAGAATAATTACGGCCATCCGAGGCGGCATAAGCGCTGAAATGCTTCAATCCGGGGATAAGATTTCCCTCAGGCGCCAGATGCTTTTGCCACATGGAAGGATGCAGCTGCTTGGCCTCATCACTGTAAAACAACTGCGCCGAGGCCAGCGTGCCTCCCACATTCAAGGGTAACTGCTTGTCGGCACGCCAATGGCTCACCTGTTTGACCATTTCGTGATAGTCACTGTAGTACCAGAAGAAGCCCACCAGCCCCAACAGCAATAAAATACCCAGGAGTTTGATTTTCAGAGACACACTCACCAAGGCAGTGCGGATGGCTTCACCATCTGAGATGGCCAGCATATGCACATGGGACTGTTCGGAAATATTCAGCTGATAGCCACGACGGGCAACCGTCTTGAGTTGAATTTCGGGATAGGGTTCCAGTTTCTTTCTGAGAATACTGATGCATTGGGTCAGTGAGGTCAGCGCCACCACCCGCTCCGGCCAACCTACAGCCAGCAACTCATCTTTTCCAAACACGTTTCCCGGGGCAGACAACAGGTGTGACAATACCTGAGCCTCAGAAAACGACAGGACGATTTCTGAACCATCGCGTTGATCCAGCAAGTGTTTTGCCTTGGTATCCAACGCCAAATAGGGAGTCAGCTGTTGCATTGGCACTCCGAAAAGTCACTCCAGAAGATTTGACTGCCCCCATATCACGGGAGCTTGAGGATAGGTTATAAGTTTAACCTGAGTGCAACAGTCAGAATGTGATACTTATATCAATTAACAATTTGTTTTCGTTAAATAAAAACTATCTAATACAGCAAACTCCAATAGCAGATTCACAGCGGCCGGCGCTGAAAACTGTAGCGGCACAGCCAAGATAACAACAACAGCCAGCCAAAGAGTATTCCCAGTAACCAGGGCCAGGTCGGCACACCACTGGCCAAGCCCAGAAAACTTTGATTGAGCAAGCGAAACACACTGGCCGGGTTCAGCAACATCAGCCACTGCAATCCCGACTGCCCAAGGGTATCGGCCGCAACCACGGCCAATACCAGCAAGGCCAGATCATAGAGCAGCACCAGCAGCAGCCAAAGCAGCATCAGCAGCGCCAGTGCCTGAGCTTTCTGTTTGACCTGCATGCTGACCCAGTAGCCTAAAAGCATAAACACCAACCCGAGCAACCAGGCGCTGGCCAGCAAGAGGGCAAGGGCCGCGGGCAACTCGACGCTACGGTATTCCTGAGCCAATACCGGCAATAACCCCAAAGGCAAGCCAAACCCCAGCAGCAAAGCCAGCAGCAGGGCGCCGCCCTGCCCCATCAGTTTGCCGGCCAGCCACTGACTGCGGCTCAAGGGGTAGGTCAATAGCAATAACAGGGTGCCGGCTTCGGCCTCCCCCACCACGGCATCGAAACTCAATAGCAGCGCCAGCAGCGGTACCAGGAAGACACTTAAGGTTAAAAGAGAGTTGAACAACTGCGGCAGCGCCTGCCAACGAAACTCACCACCTAAGGCCCCGGCGCCGAAAATAACCGCAGCCGCCAACAGGGCAAACAAACAGCAAGCCGTTTGCAGCCAGCGGCTCCGCAGGCAATCTTTGAACTCCTTGGCGGCAACGATAAATAACGGATTAGGCCGCTGGGGTGTCAATGCTTCATTTTCTCTGACAAGTTGCATCAGGCGGCCTCCCCGAATCTTTTAGGCGCGACATTCCGGCGATTTGAGTCAAGCGGTGCCATAAAATGATGAAACAGTTCACCGAGGGATGCCGGAGGCAACTGAAAGTCAAAGCAGCGGTATTGCTCCGTCAGTATGGCTATCGCCTCCGGCACGCTGGCCTTAGCCAGTTTCAACCGGCCAGCGGAAAAGCTCGGACCCAGCACGGGATCGCCACTGAGGCCCAGCCGAGATGGCAACAGGATCTCCTGTGGTAAGTCAGCCTCTTGCCTCAGGTTATCCAGGCTTCCCAGCGCCCGCATCCGGCCATTTGCCAGCATGAGCGCCAAGTCAAGATGCGGCTCAACCAAAGCCAGTTCATGGGTGCAAACCACTATGGTGCAACCTTGCTGTTTCAGCGCCGCCAATTGGGCATACATGAGCGCCGAGGCCGAGGGGTCCAGGCCTACTGTCGGTTCATCGAGAAACAGTAATCTGGGGCGGCTCAGTAGCGCCTGCGCCAACCCAAGTCGCTGTCTCTGGCCCTTGGAACACTGTCCCAACCTGCGTTTTACCAAGCCATCCAGTTCAAACTCAACCAGCAGCTCTTTGACCCTGGCCGCACCTATGCCCTTGAGCCCGGCGAAATAATTCAACAGTTCGCCCAAGGGCATATTGTCGTAGAAGCTGACGTTCTCCGGCAGATAACCCACCTGCATTGGGCTTTCACCTGCGGCTTTGCCGAGAATCTTCAGCTCGCCACCGGCGGGTTTCAGCAGCCCCAGCAGCAGTTTGATCAGGGTCGATTTGCCGGCACCATTATGGCCCAGCAATGCCAGCAACTTACCCTGGGGCAGCTGCAAGCTGATATCCTCCAGCACAGGCCTGTCGCCACGGACATAGGCCAGTTGCCGACAATCAATGCTGGGCATAGTGGGTCTCCTCGTCACTCTGTTGCGAATTGGTTTTCATCTCTTGTTTCGGCGTAATATCAATGGGCTGCAGCAAAGGAAAACTGTCGCGAACACCTATATCCTCGGCCAGTGCCAGCTGGCGCTGCAGCCAGCGCAGCAAGAGCACCACAGGGCTATCCATCAACCATCTGGCCTCGGGGTAAAGCCAAAACAGCCTGTCCAGGGCATCGTTGGGCAGATAGGGGGAATCGCCTATGCCATCACCATCGAGATCCCAGCCCTGATAGCTGCTCCAATAGTTGCCCTGTCCCTGAAGGCTCCACTCCTGCGATTTACTGCCGACATAACGCACCTGAGTCAGATTGTTTTCTATGTTGTTGCGCCACAGACTATTGCCCTCACCGCCCAAGGCAACACTGATACCGGTATCGCTGTCACTGAAATGGTTATGGCTGATACGGTTATCGGCGGCGCCATAGATAAACAGCCCCTTGCCTTCACTGGCGATGGCGGGATCGCCTTTGGGGTTGTGAATAGTCGTCACCCGGTTATGGTGCACCTCGCTCTGCTGTGTCACATTGAGCAAGATACCAAAATCGATTGCGGCACTGACTTGATTGTGTTCCAGGGTGATCCCCTTGGAGCTCATCAGCGCATAGCCGCCCTGTAGCCACTTGGCGCTGTTGTTCCAGGCACTGTCATTGCGGGTATACATATAGTGAATGCCATATTGCTGGCGGCTGAATTGATTGTGGCTGACCCGGCTGGCGTCGACGTTTTCCAGATAGATACCGTCGCGCACCGAAGCTATCTGATTGTGGTGCAGCTCGGGGGCCTCAACATATTTGAGAAAGATGCCGTCACCTCTGTCCAGCAGATAACGCCTGTCGTCACCGCTTATACGGCAGTATTCCACTTCCGGGCGTTTGAGCTGCTCGCCATGAATGCCAAATCCAGGCCCCGACAGCTCAAGCTGCAGCAGGCGGACATCATCGGCCCCCGGCAGCAGACGCACCCCGGAATCATGTTCATAAAGATCGCCGCCCCAGTTACGTATCTCAAGCCCCTGCAGGCGCACGCCGGCGGCCTTGATAGTCACGGCGCTGCCTTTACCGCCGGCATCAATTATGGTGCCTGGCTCACCGACAATGGCGATAGCCTTGTCGATCACCAGCGGCCCCAAATACTCGGCGGCAGAGAGAGTCAGCACCTCGCCTTCACTCAGTGCATCTATACGTGCCTGCAGCGGGCTTTGGCCGCCAAGGCAGCCAAAAGAGAGCAGCATCAGCGCCAGCAGGGTGCGTACCATCTGTCTCAGTTGGCTCCTTCCAGCAGTTCCAGGGTGACCTCTTCATAGGCCAGTACCCGGCCACCCCAGGCTTCGGCGAAAGCCTGCGCCGCTTCCTTGGTTGAAAACGGTGCAACGGCAGGCCCCATCACTCCCTTCTTGCTGGTGCCATAGACATACCAGGCCTTGGTGGCATCGATAAAGGCGTTGTCGTCAGGCTGCTCCCAGTCGGTAGTGCCCATGTCATGAACAAACATGGCGGCAATACGGCGTTGATTTTCCGGTTGCAGCGCAAAGCTGAACATGTCGCGGCTGGAGCAGAACTTGGGCACGGCATCACTGTCTTTGAGCATAAGTTGGCCCTTGGGCCCAGGGTATTTGGTGATCATCATGCCGCACATATGGCACCTGTCATGCTGTTTCAGGTGCTGGGCGTGATGTTCATGATTGTGGCTCTGCGCCGGAGTACATCCGGGCAGCCCCAGCAGCAGGATGGGAATGGCGATGGCCAGCAGTGTCTTTTTCATCTTTCTCTCCAATCAATAGATTCAACGCCTCGCCGGGGCCTTGCAGGGACAACCCATTTGGCGAGGGTTGAAAAATCACTCGAGTCGGCTGCGGGCGTTGGCAATGGCATATTGCAACGCCTCACGATCCAGTTGCGCATTGTTGCTGTCCAGCAGCAGTTGCCAGTGGCCTATGGCCTCGGCATATCTTTGGTTGAGGAAGGCATCATTGGCCAGCAGCAGCCGGGTGCCGGGGTCGGCACTATCCAGCGCCAGGGCCTGTTCGACCCAATCCTGGGATTCCGGCAACCACTGGCGTTGATCTCGGTAATAGGCGGCTTCGGCCAACTGCCCCAGTAAGGCGGCGCTCTTGCCCTGAAGCTGCAACAGCTGCTTCAGGGTAGCCACCGCATCCAGATACATGCCGCCGCGCACATAGGCCTGGGCCAGCTGTTGCATCAGGGCACTGTCTTGTGGCGCATCGGCACTGGCGCGTCTGAGCCGGACAATTTCGGCGGCCAGCAGGTAGTCTATGCTGTCGTCGGCCTCGGCCGACTGCCAATCCTGGTAGCGGCCGGTATAGGAGTAAGTCCCAAGACTCAGGCCTATGATCAGCAGCGGCAGCAGACTCCAGTGCCACAGGGCAGGAAGAACTCTGTCCCCGCGGCAGGTTTGCCACTGATAGAGGGCAAACAGGCTCATAAATGCCAGGCTCAGCAGGGCCAGTCCCAACCAGAGCGGATTAGCCATAGTGCCTCCTGTCAACCGTGGCCAGGCATTGGGTGCTTGCTGTCTTTACCCGGCTTTTCGACCTTGACCAGCTCGACTTCAAACACCAGAGTGGCCTGCGGCGGGATCACCCCGGGCGCCTGCACGCCATAGGCCAGCTTGGCAGGGATCACAAAACGGAACTTGGACCCTTCGGGCATCAATCTCAGGCCTTCTTCCCAGCCGGGGATCACTGTCATCAGCGCGAAACGGCCGGCGGCTTTGTTTTTGTTGCTGTCTTCAAACACAGTGCCATCGATCAACTTACCGACATAGTTGACTGTCACCACATCTTCCGGGTTGGGCTTCTTGCCCTTGCCCATGCTCAGCACTTCGTACTGCAGGCCACTGTCGGTAACCTTAACGCCGGACTTTTTCTTGTTCTCGGCCAGGAAAGCTTCGCCCGCCTTAAGGTTTTCTTCGGCCAGTTTGTCGAAGCGCGCCTCTCTTTCTTCGTTGAGGGCGATGGCTCTTTGGTTGAGCAGATCCAGGATCTGTTCATCTGTCAGTTGCTGCTTGTCTTTAAGAGCATCGGTAAAGCCGGTGATCAGCAGCTCCATATTGACTTCGGCGCCCAGCTCCAGCTGTTGGTAAACCTGGCCCGAAATATAGTTGCCCACTGAAGCACCCAGGGCGTAGGAGGTCTTGTCTGTCTCTGTCTTCAAGTCGGCCGCCAGCGCGGGCAGGCTCAGACAAAGTGAGAGGGAAATAGTAGTAGCAAGTTTTTGTAATTTCATGGTTTTCATCCTGCAATTTCTAAATTCAATGCCCAAATAATCTATTTTCAAGGACGCTCAATCGGCCGTCCCGAGATGCGCCAGCCATAGATACCATCCGGCATCTGCCTGACATCGGTATAACCCAGTTTCATCACCTCTCTGGCGGCCACATTGCTGGCGGTGCAGAGGCGGTTGGCACAGTAAAACACCATGGTGGTGTCCTTGTTTTCCGGCAACAATGTCTTCCAGTTATTGACGTTGAAGTAGATGGCGCCGGGAATGAAGCCATCCCCCCATATCTCCAGAGTGTTGACGTCATAGAAGATCACTCCGGGCTGGCTGAGCAGCATCTCGGCCTCACGCATGGAGATCTGGTTGAGTATCTCTTCGTGGTAAGGTGCAGGAACCAGATCCCCGCCACCGCCGGCCAACACCACAGGTGTCGCAACCATAAATGCCAGTGGCAGCAAGGACTGTTTCAGCGCCTGTTTCAATGAGAGTCGGACTCGCATCTTTATCCTCCATTAAAGGCTCCGGACGAGCGCCCGGAGCCTGAGTTGCCTAATTACAGCGAGGCTGTCTTGGTGCCTTTGCCGTCGGCGATGGCTTCAGCCTGAGTCACATAAGTGACAGCTGCATCCATACGCTTGACTGCGTAGCGGGGAGCGTGAACACCCCAGGAACCATCTTTACGAATAAACTCAACTATGTCGCGGGCCTTGTCGGTCAGCAGCAGTACCTGAGTCTTGTCTTCGATAGACAGCTTGTTCTTGGCGACCTTGCGATCAACACGCTTGAGCGCTTCTTCCACTTTCGCCAGGCTATCTTTAACAGGTGTCTGCCACTTCATGACCTTGCCGTAGATCTCTTTCTGATCCTTGAAGTGCAGGCCCTTGCTCAGCTCAGACTGGAACTGGCTGTGACAACCTTTACGCTCAACCACATCGTGGTCAGAGATAGAGGTACGGGCACAGGTCCACATCAGGTCGAGATAGCCGTGACCATTCTCATCCTTGGCCACAGTCCAACCTTTGGTGGTGGACTTGCGAGGTTGACCTTCGGGTGGGTTAAGGGTCTTGCGATCCGGGCTGACATCAATCTTCCACAGGTGAGACTTACGCACTGCGTCGAAACCGGCCATATCCGGATACTGAATCGCGGTGAAGTTCTCACAGCTGCCCATGTTGGGCATGTGACAGCTGGTACAGCTGTTCTTGGCGTGGGTACCTGTATTGGCTGCCATTTCGGCCTGAACCTGGTGACAGTCAACACAGTCTTTCTTGATGGCAGGCTTGGTATAACCTGATTTCCAGTCATTGCTGGTGACTTCGTGTGGATCGTGACAGGTAGAACAGCGCATGCCCTTGTCATAGTGAGAAGACATGAACATCTGTGAACCTTCGGTACCACAGGAAGGACAGGCAGACTTCATCTTGACGTTGAAGGCATATTCCAGCTTTTCTTTGCCTTGCTCTGTCTCGGCCAGCTCATCGATATAGTTGAAACGCTGGTGACAACGTTCACAGTTGGAAGGCATGCCGCCACCGTTACCACCATCGAGGTGACCACCGGCGCCGTGACACTCTTCACAAGCGATACCACGGCTGATGGTGTGTTCCTGCAGCTTCTTGGGATCGCCAAGAGCATCCAGGTATTCCTGCTTGTTCTTGAAGTCAAACTTGAAGCTGTGGCAAACCTCGCAGTAGGAACTGGCAGGCTGGAACAGGAACTCCTTCTTGTACTTGGCACCGTAGGAAGTCATACCCCACTGGTGAGAACCACTGGCGCCGAAGTCTTCCATCTTGGTGGGGAAGTCAGGGATAACCTTCTGGATCTTCTTGGCCATTTCCGGGGTCAACCATTCGGCCCAACCACGGGAGAACTGGTTACCACCGGCAACCATGGTACCTGTACCGTCTTTCAGCAGACCGCCTTCAATATGGTAGGAACCACGCACCAGGAAGCTGTCGATATAGCCATACTTGGTTCTTGGAGTACCGACTGTGGCGTAGATAGCATCCGGAGTTATGCCGTCCGGCAATACGGAAGCATCAGAGCCATACAGCTTTTTCTTCAGATCATTGTCCACTTCCGGGTGTTCACCGGGGAAACGTATGGTCTTGGCGTGACGCGAGCGCTGCCACTTCTCATACTGCACCGCGTGACACTCACCGCACTTCTCAGGGCCAACAAACTTATTGGGGAAGTCGAGAATAGACTTGGCCGCCAAACGATACTGCACCGCAGAGGGGCGTCCCACCCGTTTGCTGTACTTCTGGCCGTTACCTTGGTCCATGTACTCTTCACCGCGGTCACTGACCTTGTACATACCAATTAACTTGCCCTGCTCCTGATACTTGAACACAGGGTGATTCTGGAACAGGTAGTCGAACAGCTCTTTTTCCTGAACGATATAGTCCTGCAGCGTCTTGACGCCGTTTACCTTTTCCATGCCGTTGGGATTGGCGATCACCTTCTGTGCCGACTCTCCCATCTGCTTATTGCCGTGACCTGGTTTATCTGCCGCGAGCGCACCAGCCCCGCTGACGGCAGTTAAACAAAACAACATGCTGAGTGTTGTCCTTTGTTGCCATCGTCTCATCATATACTCCTGAATTTGTCGTCGGTTATTTCACAAACGAACTTGTTATTGCCGGCTTGACCGGTCACGACTCATTCTTCATATGTACAAGGACAAAAATCTGCGCCAGAGCACAGCTCGCCCCCGCTTGAGAACTCAAGAAAGCAACACCTTACATTTACCTTTAAAAACAGTGACTTTAATCTTGAACAACAGAACTATTCAGTTCTTTTTTGAGCGTTTTATTTCTCAAAAAACCTCAAAACTCCGGCTGAAAATTGAAAAATACCGCACCGGCAAACATAGGCTGATAAAGGCGTGACAGATCACAGAGCCAAAGGGGGAATAACCCTAGTCTCAGTGCCATAGATCCATTTCCGGGAAGTCCCGGCATAACAAGAGAGCGGCCATGTTTTCCATCACCATGTTGCCCGAATTGGGACACTTCCTGCTGATCCTGGGCGGTAGTTGTGCCTTGTTTGGCGCCTTGCTTGCGCTGCTCAAATATCGCAACCCAGGTATCGAATGGCCACTGCGGCCACTGCTGCTGGGGCAAGCGCTGGGACTGACAGGCGCCATACTCCTGCTGGCATTGGCGTTTATCCTCAACGACTTCTCTGTGGCTTATGTGGCCAACAACTCCAATTCGGCCCTGCCGCTGTTTTATAAAGTGGCCGCAGTTTGGGGCAGCCATGAAGGTTCTTTGCTGTTTTGGATGACAGTAATGGCGCTATGGGCCTGGCTGGGGTTGCCGAAGCGCTCGCAAGATCAGAACTATCTGTTGATGTTGCACGGCAGCTGTTCGGCGATTCTCTGTGGCTTTGTCTTTTTTATGTTGCTGTACGCCAATCCCTTTGCCCGCCTGCTACCGGAAGTGCCGATAGAAGGACGCGATCTCAGCCCTATGTTGCAGGACATAGGCCTTATCCTGCATCCGCCACTGCTGTTTCTTGGCTATGCAGGCCTTGGGATCTGTTTTTGTATCGCGCTGGCATTGCTTGTCAGCCACAAGTTCAGCGCCGCCCGCCTTGGCAAGCTCAAGCGCCATCTGCTGCTGACCTGGGTGTTTCTCACCGCGGGTAATGCCCTCGGATCCTGGTGGGCCTATAACGAGCTGGGCTGGGGTGGTTGGTGGTTCTGGGATCCGGTGGAAAATGCCGCCTTTATTCCCTGGCTGGTGACCACAGGTGCGCTGCACTGCCTGTTGATCAAAAACCACAACCCTTTGGCACAGCTCTCGGCCCTGGCGCTGGTGTTGCTGGGCTTCAGCCTGTGCCTGCTGGGCACTTTTATTGTGCGCTCCGGCATTATTCAGTCTGTGCATGCCTTTGCTGCCGATCCCGAACGCGGGGTGATCATTCTATTGCTGTTGCTGCTCTACGGAGGCGCCGGTTTCAGCCTGTTTGGCCTCAGATGTCGCCATCACTGGCAACCGGGCAAGCTGGCACCACTTGGCCGGGACGGTCAGCTGTTGCTCGGCAGCCTGATCTTGCTGACCATGGCGCTGACGACCCTGCTGGGTACCCTTTACCCGCTTTTCTATCAGGCACTTGGCCTGGGAAGCCTGTCGGTAGGGGCGCCCTACTTCAATACTCTGTTTGTGCCCATGTTGGCGCTGCTGCTCTTGCCCCTGGCGCTAAGCACCCTGCCCCATATGGCGCCGAGGCGCCTGGGACTGCTGGCGCTGGTCACTATAGCTGCAACCGCTCTGGCACTGTTTTTCGAGGGCAGGCTCGCCCCTTGGCTACTGGCGGGCGGTGCCATGAGCCTCTTTCTGCTCTGCACCCTGCTGCTTTATCTATTGCCGCTGGGCCAGATTGCCGGTAAGCGCCGCAATATTCCCATGTTGCTGGCCCACACCGGCCTTCTTGTCAGCATCATGGGTGCTACCGGAGTCAGTTGTTTCGAGCAGCACTCTCTGCTGCGTATGGGCCCGGGCCAAGGCAGTATTCTGGGCGACTACACCTTTATCTATGAGCAGACCCGTTTGCTGGACAAGCCAGCCTACCGCGGTGAACAGGCAGTAATTCGGGTTGAGCGCAATGAGCAACTGCTTACTTACCTCTATCCGGAGCGTCAGGAATTCAACTCCAACGGCATGTCGCTGTCCCAGTCTGCCATCTATCGCGGGGCCTTTGGCGATCTCTATGTCTCCATGGGCACCCAACTGAGTGATGAAGAGTTTCTGGTACGTCTCAGCATCAAGCCGCTGGTGAGTTGGATCTGGCTCGGCGGTGGTTTGATGGCCATTGGCGGCCTACTAGCCCTCGGAAGCCGACGACGCCTGCTGCAAACCGATGTATTAACCGCCTCAGGGAGACTTCAACATGATTAAGCTAATGCTGCTTGGATTATGGCTCAGCTTGGGTTGCGCCGAAGCCCAGGCGACCGACATGGATATTGCCCGTCTCAGCATAGATATTTCCAAGGAACTTCGCTGCCCCATGGCCACCAACCAAAACCTGTTTGAGTCGGAAACCGCCATTGCCAGCGAGCTCAAGGCGCAGATCTATCTGATGCTGCAGCAGGGCAAGAGCCGGGAACAGATACTCGACTTTATGGTGGAACGCTATGGCGAGCAGATCCGTTATCAACCCACGCTGAACGCAGGCACGGCGCTGCTGTGGTTGGGGCCAGTACTCTTGCTGCTTGTGCTCCCCGGCGTGTTGTTGTTTTTCGGCCGCAGCAACAATCAATCCCCTCACGATCAGGAGAATCCATCTTGAGATCCTATTTGCTTCTATGTCTTGCCCTGTTGCTGCCGCTGTCGGCCCAAGGGGGCATAATGCAGCACAAGGCTTATCACACAGGTGAACCTGTGCCAAACAAGCCTATGATTATGCGTGAATTTGTTGAAATGCAGCACGCCAGAAAGGTGGCAAAGGTGACCTTTGCCGATCTGCAGGGTAACCCCAAAACCTTGGCTGAATATCAAGGACGTTTGGTGCTGCTGAATCTCTGGGCCAGCTGGTGCCCGCCCTGCCTGCGTGAGATGCCGGCACTGGCCAAGCTGCGCAGTAAACTGCAGGGCAGCAGTATTCAGATAGTGCCGCTGTCGATAGATGAAGATCCGGCTGCTGTGGCCCCTTTTCTGGCCAAGCATGAGCTCAAGTTGGATGACAGCTGGATAGACAGCAAGAAAGAGATAGAGAAGATCATGCCGGCCAATGTGGTACCGGCAACTTATGTGTTTGATCCCAATGGTAACTTAGTCGGCTTTATCCGTGGCTATCTGGACTGGGATGACCCGGATATCGCCGACTACCTGTTGCGCTTTGCCGCCAAGTATCAGGCGCTGGCCCAAAGCAAAGTGCCACAGTAAACAGTGCAACCGTCCCGGAGCATCTCCCAAGTCACTCCGGGCCACCTTAGGCAAATCTCTCCGCCATACTTTTTGCCCGCTTTCCCGTCACGCACGCCAATTTTTGTCGGGAAAGCCTTTTTTCTCAGAAACGATCGAAACTCACTTCCACCGGAACGCCCTCAATCGCCAAAGGCAGGCTCTGATGCAAAGCAAGCGTGACCTTGAGTGCCGGTTTGTCACCATCGAAAGGACCGGACAGCTGCTTGGGCACCTTGCCCACCAATTCGGTCGGTTCTTTAATTTCGGCGCGGATCCGGGTTCCATTGGGGAGTTTGACGCTGGCCTGCTGTCCCTGAGCAACATAGTTGAGATACTTGGGCGCCAGATAACAGACCACCACAGGCTGTGCCCGCCCCGACAGCCAAAGCATAGGCTGCTGCTCGGCTATGGTTTCCCCCTGCTGCACCAAAACATCGGCTACCCGGCCGGCAAACGGCGCCTGTATGGTCAACTGCTGGCGTTTGGCCTGCAGCTCCGCAAGCTTTAAGCAGCAGGCTGTTGCGACTCTGGGCTATCACCCCCGCCTCCCGCTCCTGCTGCTGCAACTGCCTTTGCTGCAACAGCTCGGCCCTGGCCTGCTCCAGCGCCATTCTGGCACTGGTATGGGCCTGCATCACCGCCGCCATATCTGCAGTGGGAACCACCCCCTGCTTACGAAATGACTCGAACTGCGACAATAGTTCATCCTGACGCTTTACCCCCTGCTCGGCCACCAGCACCCGTTGTTCCAGTTGCCCCAGAATAGCCAGATCCTGCTCCAGCGATGGCGGTGTCAACTCGGCCAACTGGCGCTGTAACTCGTCAATGCTGGCGTCCAGACCGGCATCGGCTATGCGCCCGAGCGCCTGACCGGCATCGACCCTACTCCCGGGTTGTACCGAAAGCTCCAGCAATCGGCCCTTCTGCATTGCCCGCATCTCCAGCGGCTCAGAGGTCAGTATTCCCGGTGCCAGCACAAACAGGCTGGGGCGCAGCAACACCCAAAGCAGCAAGACCACAGGGGCGATAACCAGCAATAGCAGCAGATACCAACGCCATTTCATTCCGCCCCGTTTTGCCGGGGCATAGTCCACCTTTAAACCTTGATCCCGGGTGGGTTGTTGCGCCTTGGCAGCCGCTTGATAAGTCACTTTCACTAAAATTTTCTCCCGCGTTTCAGCACCCACCAGGGAGCCATGGAACTCTCTTCATGTGAGCGTCTGACCACTTCATTAAGCAAGGCAAACAAGCAGATACTGCGCATAAACAAGGCGTAGAAGGGATAAACTGGCAACCAGAGCAGCAGCTTCAGGTCCTGACGTGGCCGCTCGGAAATCGCTACCAGTACCAGCAGATAGAAGAACAGCAAGAATCCCAAATATCCCAGGTAGATGGTCAGGGCAATGGTTGTCAAAAACTGCCAGGGGTACGCCAGTGCTATCCCTAAGCTGTAGAGCAAGATGACAAAGGGCATCAGCACGTTTTGCAAGAAGCCGTAGACCAGAGTAAAGGCGAAGGTGGCGCCCCCCAGAAGCCCGGGGGTAAAGGCCGGCCAGTGCTTGCGAAAGTAGAGAAACAAAAGGTCGCCATCCCAACGTAATCTTTGCCAGACAAGCGTCTTGAGATCCATGGGGGCATCGGTATGCCCTATGGCCAGCGTGGCTAAGGGAATGCGCCAATTGGGATGACGGCCGAAGTACTGTTTGAATCTCAGCGTCAGATCCAGATCCTCGGCGGTATGGGTATCCCAGCCGCCGATTTTGACCAGCAAGTCACGGCGAAAAGCGCCGAATGCTCCTGAGATATTATTGAGCAGATTCCAATGCCCAAGACCGGTCTTGCCGCCTTGCATGGAGATCAAATATTCAATCGCCTGCATCCGGGTCCACAGCGAATCATCGACATTGCGCACCCGCAAAGAGCCACCGACTGCCGGCACGTTGGGATCGGCGAACAGCGGCACGATTTGGGAAACCATATCATTGTCGAACGAAGTGTCGGCATCGGCATTCATTACCAACTCGCCGCTGGCCCTGGCCAAACCGGCATTCAGAGTCGAAACCCGGCCACCACGTTGCCACTTGGGCAGCACGATAATCTCCCGCCCCGGGCGGCGGCATTGTGCCGCTGCTGCCTTGGCGACCTCGAAGGTTTCGGCGTTTTGCACCGCGCCATCAACCACGGCAATGATCTCCATCTCCCCCGGGTAGTCCTGTTCGGCCAAGGTGGCTATGGTTTGCCGCACCGCTTCTTTCTCGGCATAGCAAGTAATGACGCAACTGACCTTGGGTCGATAAGCCTTCTCAACCTTGGGGCGGCGGAACGTTTGCCAATGCCAGCCGATGACGCCTGAGACCACTATCAGCATCAATGGCATTTCGTAGAGAAAAATCATCGGCACCAGCCAGAGAAACAGGCTGACGTCTGTCGCCAGGTTGTGCCAAATATCCAGGCTCATAAAAGCCAGGGTATTGAACTCACTCACCGTCCAATACCTCGGCCTGCTGCAGACGGCTGGCCAACCAGGGTTCAACTTCAGCACCAAGTTGTTGATCCGGCAGGCTGACCGCCTTGAGCCTTAACCTCAACTCTCCCTCTGGCACGCTGTCATTGAGCCGCTGTAGTTTTTGCTTCAATGCCGGTAACTGTGACTCGCCAGTGTAAGGCAATAGTAACAAGACGCCTTGGTCATCATGGCTGCTGCAGGCATCGGTCACCCGAACCAGGCTCAACAAGCGCTGCTTGAGAGCATCGAGCAGAGTCAGGGCGCGGGCTTCTCCGCTGCCGGCCAGATCCGGCGCCAACGCCTCCAGATCCAATACCAACAACAGGTGCTCATGGCCATGACGCAGTGCCAACTGATTGTGCCACTGCAGTAACCAGAGGAAGTGAGCCCGGCTCATCTGTTCGCCAAGTGCGGCAAACAGTTGCTGTTGAACCCCATGGCGCACCAGTTCCCTTCCCTGCTCCGCCAGTTCAAAGTCAGAGATGCGACGTATGGTCAGCTCGTCCGGTTGATGTCCATGACCACAGTGCAGACAAACTGCCTCGACCTTGGCCTCCAAAAACAGGCTATTACAGCTATTGCAGTGTTGGTTTTCTATTGGTCTGTCATAGTCGACACCTATATGCCGCAGCCGCTGCAAACAGTTGGGGCAACTGAGTCCGCCACTGCGACTGAAGGCTTGCTGACTATCCACATGACCACAGTTAAAACAGTGCAAACTGGTCTGCATATCAATTTCTATGCTGCGGCACTGGGGACAGAGATCGATATAGTTGAGGTGCCCTGAGTCGCACTTGCTGCATAGCCTGACTCTGTCCTTCAGCTTGGTGGGTGCCAGCCAATGCCGGTTCAATAATTTATCCAACAGCAGTTGGCTTGCCTTTGCTGACCCCGTCAATAGCTGCAGCAGTGGATACTCATAAAGATGTGGCTTTTCCGGCGTAGCCACAGGTTGTAAACGATATTCAGGAAATAACCACATAAAACTCAACAGCCGATAACTGACATCATCCTGGCTGGGTAATTTAATTAAGCTCTTCCTTTGCCAATAATTTTCCAACTCTTGTTTGAAGTCAGGCTGAAATAAACCATTGGCCAGATATTCAGAGAGAGGGCTTGGCGTTATCACTTTGATCATGGCCATAAAGCTTGATGGCTGGCATCTCAGCTGAATCAGCGCTTGGTCCTGAGCTTCAGCCGGCAGGTTCAGGCAGATGACTTCATAATCAAGACCGGCAGCCAAGAAATCACTAACATCATTAAACACTTCAAAATCAGTGCTATAACTTTCTGAATTTCGAAAGCCAATCCAACAGGGGATGGCCTGTGCCTCAACACTGATATCGGCTCTGGTAATGGACATATAAATCTCGGCAACGACAAGCCCGCCAATGAAAGATGAAAACATCCTTGGCGAAGTTTGTACGAATCAATTAGAATCTATTTTTAAGCGGTGGAGATTATATAACCAAAAAAAACAAAACCGCCAATATTTTGACGAAAAAAGAGAGCTTGCCACTTTATTATTCAGATCAACTCATAATTAATTATATTTAAAATAAAACTATGAAATATACTTAATTACCCCTAAACAATATCCTTCTTTTTATCTCCAAAAGTATCAAACTGTATCAATCAATTCAGTTTCAAAACCATCCACTTTTATATCCTGCTGTTTGCCACTGATGGGATCGATAAAGCGCAAGCGACAAGCCATCAGCTTGAGGGGCTTATTGAAATTATCTTCGCTCCTGGGTTGCAGTTCGGGGTAAAACCTGTCGTTCAGCAGTGGCATTCCAAGACTCTGCATATGCAGCCTGAGTTGGTGAGTCTTGCCGGTAATTGGACTCAGACTGAACAGCCCCATATCGCCATTAACGGCGATGAGACTGATTTCCGAGTGACTATTGGCCTCACCCTCTGCCAAGCGCATGATAAAACTGGGCTCGCCCTTGATGAGGCGATTTTTCACTGTCCAGTGCAGCGGCAGGCTAAGTTCGCCAGTTGCCAATCCAGCCTGAAGCTCAGGTGTCAGCCGCGCCAGCGCCTGGTAGTCCTTACGTATCTGGCCTTCACGGAACAAAGCATGATAGGCATGCCGAGTTTCGGGATCGGTGGACATCAGCATGACTCCGGCCGTTTCTCTGTCCAGCCTGTGCGCCGGCGCTATGGTTTCTATCCCGGTGCGGCGCCTTAACCTGTGCACCAGGCACTCGTTGACATAGTTGCCGCTGGGAGTCACAGGCAAAAAGTGCGGTTTGAACACCAGAATGCTGTGCTCGTCCTGAAACAGGATCCGCTCTTCAAAAGGGATCCGGGTTTCTTTGGGGACTTCACGGTAATAGTAGACCCTGGCGGTAGGCCGATAAGGGGTATCAGCCTGGATAGGCTCACCATTTTGCCAGTGTACCTTGCCGGCAGCGACCCGTTCACGCCAGACATCGGCATCGATGCGGCTGAAATGGTCGATAAGAAAGGCCAAAACAGTGGCTTTGTCGGTCACATCCCTTGGCAAGACTACATAGGAGGGCTGTGCGGCTCTGTCTGTTTGGCTCATAACTCTTCCGGCAAAATAAAAAATGGCGACTCAGGGCCGCCATTCTACTCTATCTACCTTAAATTATTCGAGGCAGGTACCCTCAAAGCTGCTGCTGAACATGGGACTTAATCAACTTGAGCACAAAGTCCATGGTCTTGTGGCAATCAGGTTGATTCAACAACAGCTGTTTGTCCTTGTTGTATAAGGGCAAAACTTCCAACCAACGCTGGCTAACCCAAGCGGCATCATCCAGATGCACTTCTGATGAGTAGAGCCCGCGCAAGTCCGGGTTGACCTCATAAAACTGCTCCAGTGCCGCGCTGATAAGGGTGAACTCGCCCCGAATAGGCTCCTCGGCCCAGTTGGGACAATCCATTACCTCAGCCAGCCAGCGGCCATCTTTTTCCTGTTTGGCGGACAGGACTTTGACCCTTTGCTTGCCTTCCAGAGTGATACTCAGCGAGTCATCTTCCAACTGATTGAAGTCGATGAGCCCGCAGCGAGTGGCAATGGGGAAACTGGGCGGCATGGCAACGCTGTTACGCATTCCGAAAGCCAGCGGATATTTCCCCTTCAGGACATCGGCCACCATGCTCAGGGTGATGGGGTCAAGGATCCTGATCTCAAGCCGTCCACCTGGCAACAACAAGGCATCATAGGTCAGTAACGCCATTTCCTGTGTATGCATAGCAACCTCCTTCCCCTCGGGGAGTGAGTAACCGAAAGCGAACCTGAGGTTCAACATTCGCTTTAAAGTCTAGCAGTTGCTGAAATTTCATCCATTGGCAATTTGGGCTAGTCCTTAGGTCTGCTAATGAGTTAGACAGGCGTTGAGTGGGTTTTGTTGCAAGCTTGCTTACAGAGGCTCCAGCCTTTGGGCTATCCTGCCACCGAGAAATACCTCGGCAAATTCATCAGCCAATCTGTTACTCATATCGGCTGCGCGGCGCCAATATTGAGTACGACTGGCGGTATCCAGGGTTTCAAAGTCCTTGCGATCCGGAATTTTGCCATAGGGCAGCGAAGCGACAAACTCCTCGGTGGGAGCCAACACCAAAGCATTATGATAACGGCGCTTGGCCCGGCGCCATGGCAAGGATTTATCGAACCATCCCGGCGCCATATGGGGATAAAAATGCGGATACAGGGTCAACCCCGGCGCCCGTGACAGCGGCAGGTCGAAGTGGTAATCAGTGATGCCGCCATCATAGAAGCACCCGTTGGTCACACCGCTGATTTCGGTTACCGGTGACAGCAGCAGTGGAATAGAACCTGTGGCCAGCAATACGGCTTCGATATTGTCACTACTGAGCAAGGCGCTGTCTCCCGGGAGATCTTTCAACTGAGCGAAGGGGGAACCCTCTATGGCAGAGGCAAATACCAGACGCTCAAAGTGCCACCCCAAGGTGCGGCGACTGACAAGGTTGGTCATGGCGGTAGCGCCCAGGCCTGCCGCCAGCGCCAACTTGCAGCCGGCCCGGTTCAAGTGACGGGCGCGGCACACCACTATGTGACTGCGAATATGCGGCTGTTTGAGGATCTCTTCGGTGCCGCTTGAGCCTAAAATCCCGCTGACTATACCGCGGACCTGGCGGCTGACCTCTTCCCGGCTCGGACGGGTTTCATAGCACTGGCCTATGTAAAGTTGTTCCAACCTTTGATAAGCCGCCAGCGGATCTGCCTGAGCCAGACAGGCCAAACGCCAGGCGCCGGATGAAGCGCCAAGAGTGTAAAGCGGTGTCTGCCTCTGTTTGAAAAACTCGCCAAACAGGTATTTGTCGAGCCCGGCAATCCCCAGCCATTTGGGACCACCGGATGCCGCCAATAGTTGAGTAAAAAAATCAGGCTTTAATCCCTGTTCCATCAATGTCTGATGGGCATCTGTACCGGCAAGAAATCGCAAGTTAGCCAAAAAGTCACTCCCTGAGCCGCAAAAGTCACAGGCAAGATACCGCAGCCTTGCACGGCAGCCAAGTCTGACTCAGTGTGCCTGGTTTTTGCACTGCCAGAGTGTTCCCCCTCTCCTCCCGGCGGCTCCGAAAAAAGGCCGGGACGACTCAAGTTCAAACACCCAAGAAAACGCTCGTAAGGCAGCTTTGAAAATCGAGATAGTCATAAATAGGCTGTTAACTCAAAAACAACTGTATAAATAAAAGCAAAACAGCCAATTAAACCCCAAACAAACCCAATATAGCCCTTATATAACCCAAACAGCCAAAACCCCGGATAGCCAAGGCCAGGTAAAGGTTTCTATCCAAAAAACTAAATGTTTCTAGAACGCTGCGCTCTGAGTTATCACTTTTACGTCTAAATGCATCAATTGTAACAATGCTACTATCCGCGCAATAAAAATGCAGTTTTGAATCATTCAAGAGGTCGTATGCGCTTAGCTCTTATTTCACTGGCAGTGGCGAGTCAACTGACTGTTCCTGCCGTCTTTGCTGCCGAAGAGCAGCCCAGTATCGAAACCATCTCCGTCATAGGTTCACGTATCGCCCTGCGGACCGCCACCGACAGCGTGGCACCGGTCGATATCATTACGGCCGAACAACTTGAAGCCACTGGCATGACGGAAACCGCCAAGGCGCTGCAGTTTGCCGCACCTAGCTACAGCTTCCCCTTCTCCTCGGTCACCGATGGCTCAGATGCCGTGCGTCCCGCCAGTCTGCGCGGCCTATCACCAGACCATACCCTGGTGCTGGTTAATGGTAAACGCCGTCATGGCTCGGCACTGGTCCACCTCTCTGGTACTGTGGGCAAGGGCTCGTCCAACGTCGACTTGAACGCCATCCCTATGACGGCCATCAAACGCATCGAAATTCTCCGTGATGGCGCTTCGGCACAGTATGGCTCTGACGCCATCGCCGGGGTGATCAACGTAGTGCTCAAAGACAACAGTGAAGGTGGCATGGTATCGGCCCAAGCCGGTCAAACCTATCAGGGTGATGGCGAGCAATGGCGTGTCGGCCTCAACCACGGCCTCAGCATAGGTGACACTGGCTTTGTGAATCTGTCGCTGGAAGCACATCACAAGAACAGCACCAATCGCGCCGGTTTGGATCCGCGCCAGCAATATCCTCTTCTGGCCGATGGCAGCCCGGATCCCCGCGAAGAAACCGTTAACCGCAAGAATCACCATGTGGGTGACGCCGAATATGACAACCTGGGGTTGTTTCTCAATGCCGCTCAGGAGTTTGCCAATGACAGCAAACTGTACGCCTTCGGTGGCTTGAGCCAGCGCGAGACCCGCTCCGGCGCCTTCTTCCGCCGTCCACTGGATAGCCGCAATGTTGCCGAAATCTATCCCGATGGTTTCCTGCCACAGATAACGCCCAAGATCACAGATCAGTCTCTGCTGCTGGGTTATGAATTTAACCTGGGCGAGTGGCAGTTGGATGCCTCGGCCGGATACGGCAAGAACCGCTTTAAGTACCGGGTTGAGAACACACTCAACGCCTCTTTGGGGCCCGGCAGCCAAACCGAATTCGACGCAGGTACCCTGTCCACCGAAGAGTGGAACCTGACTCTGGATGCCTCACGTTACTTCGACTTTTACAATGACTCAGAGCTCCTGGTCGCTGTAGGCACAGCCTGGCGCCAGAACGCTTATCAGGTGGAAGCCGGAGAGCAAGCCTCTTATGTCAATGGCGGTTATCAGAACAAGGCCGGCGGCAGCCAAGGCTTTGGCGGCTTTACCCCAGAATCAGCGGTAGATGAGGATAGAGACAACATAGGTGTCTATCTCGAGGTGGAAAACCAACTGACCGACGACTTCTACTGGGCCGCCGCGGTGCGCTATGAAGACTATTCCGACTTTGGTGACAACACCAGTTGGAAGCTGGCCGCCAGATACGATCTGACCGACAACCTGGCACTCAGAGCCACTGCCAACACAGGCTTTCGCGCCCCCAGCGTGCAGCAGTTGTACTTCACCAATATCTCGACCCTGTTCAACCCGGATCCCGTGACAGGCCAGCTGGTACCGACCGAATCGGGCACCTTCAACAACCTGTCTTCCGTGACCCAGGCGCTGCAGGTAGGCAAGCTGCAACCCGAGTTGTCAGAGTCCTTCAGCCTGGGATTGGTATACACCAATGATTCCGGTCTGGCGGTGACTCTGGATGCCTATCAGATCAGCATAGATGACAGAATCGTGCTCTCCAGCTCACTGACACCGGCCGACTCCCAGGTGGTGGCAGATGCACTGGCCGGTACCAACGCCGAGTCGGCACGCTTCTTTATCAATGCCGTTGATAGCCGCACCCGAGGTGTGGATCTGGTGGTGACCCAGGACTTTGATCTCGGCAGCTACGGCGATCTGCGCGCCAGCCTGGCCTATGCCTATAACGACACTGAAATCCGCGATATCCATCTGCCAAACCTTCTGGATGGCCTGGAAGATCAGCTGTTTGACCGTATAGAGCAGACCCGGATGACCAAGGCCAATCCGAAGAACACAGGTAACCTGGGGCTGACCCACAGCCTGGGCGACTTCAAGACCAACCTGCGCCTGAGTTACTTTGGCCCCTACACCATAGGTTACTCCCGTGAAGACGTGGAGTACGACGGTAAGTTCACCGTGGATCTGTCGCTGACCTATGCGGCCACAGATAACCTGAGCTTCACCGCCGGGGTGCAGAACCTGTTCGATACCTATCCGGAAAAACGCCCGGACGACAACAACTTCAACGGGATCTTCGTCTATCCATTGACCAACACACCTTTTGGTTTCAACGGCGGTTACTACTTCCTCGAAGCCAGATACAGCTACTGATTTACCGGGAAACACATTTGCAGGGAAACATGAGGGCCGGCGATATCGCTGGCCCTTGTGCTTTTTGGCGCTGATGCCGCTGATATCGGCCGCTTGGCAGCTCAAGCGCCTGCAGCTTCTCAAAGAGATCAAACTTCCAACAGGAATGCTATTATACTGAGCCAACCCCTTTCCCCAGAAGATACAAGATGATAGTGGATACTCTGGCCAACCGTGGCCATTACCGAGTGCTGGGCCCACGTATTCAGGCAGCCCTGGATTATCTGGCCGCAACAGACTTCAGCCAACTGGCCCCCGGCAGCTATGAACTGGATGGTAAAAAGCTGTTTGCCATAGTCAACGATTACCACACCAAGCCCAGAGAAACCGAGCCATTCGAGGTACATAGACGCTATCTGGACGTGCAGTATGTGGTCAGTGGTGAAGAGGAGTTTGGCTACCTGCCGCTGGGAGCCCAAACGCCCAGTCGCCCCTATCATGAGGCGCACGACTATGCCGAGTTTGATTATCAATCCAATAGCGAAGCCGCGGCATTTATCCCTTTGAAGGCCGGCATGTTTGCCATCTTCTTCCCCGGAGACATGCATATGCCGGGCACGCTGGCCAAGGCCGTTGCTGTCCGCAAGGTAGTCGTAAAAGTACTGTTGGATTAAAAGAGCACTTGCAGTAAAACGCCCGCGATTGCGGGCGTTTTTGGGTCAATGGTTTACTTATCGTCTTGGGTGGTGGGCTTGCAAAGCATCTCCTCGGCGCCATAACCCCAGGTCACCCTGGCCTCGCCCTGATGCTCCCAGAAGCTGTAGTCACCGCCCTGATACTTGGCGCCGCTGCCGCTAGGCACACTGAACATCAAAATGCTTCTGTCGCCGCGCTCGGCAATCATGGTTGCCGGCTCTGTCTCGAAGAAAGTAGTCACCAACTCATTGGCCGGGTTGCCGTCACAGGCAAAGAATACCGGGCCGGTAGACTCCACCAAATGATAACGGGCCTGCAGTTCCACTATCCGCCTTTGATATGAGTCCCTGGTACATTGCAGCTTGTCTTCACTCTTCCAACATTCGTTGCGACCCTTGATCCAGCCGCGCTGCTCGGCCTTGAGCAGGGGTGGCTGTTCATTGACCGCCTTGTCACCGGCCTTGGCATAAACTTCGGCCAGCTGCTGATCCAGCTTGGCAAGCTCGGGCTCCTGACAAATAAGCATCTCTATGCTGGAAGCCCGCTCGCCCAAGGCGTTGCAATCAAATGTCGGCAGTTCCCGCTCTGTTGCCTGGGGCGAGCTTGAACCACCACCAGTAGCCAATGCGGCGGCAACATCCTGGCTGTTATCCAGTGTCTGCTGCCCACAGCCACTGAGCGTCGCCGCGGCGACCAACGCCAGTAAAAGCCCTGCCTGTGAAACTGTCCCCAAACTCATTTTTGCTCCTTAATCTTCTCGCTAAATCTACTCGCGGATGCCTAAGCCTTTGCGCAAACTAATGCCTAAGCCTAGTCTAAAACCCGTCGCCTGTCCGCTGGCTGAATTAAATGTCAGATCAATGAGTTGGCTATTAAGCCTTATCGACAAAATCCTGCAATGCCTGCAGGTTGGCAATTTTCAGCAAGGCGCCCTGTTTTATGACCAGGCCCTTGTCGATAAGCTCTTTTACCGCCCTGCGATAGACCCGGCCAGAGGTGCCGAATCGCTCCGCCTCCTGATCCGGGCTGCCACAGGAACCCAGCATCACCTCTTCGTGTTGACGCCTGAGCAGATCGAAAGCGATGTTATAGCTGATGGGGTGCAAGAGCCTATTGGTGTAGATGTCCAGCGAGTCCTGATAATCCCAGGCCAGGGCGCTGGCAAAAAAGAGGGTAAATTCGGGTTGTTGCAGCAGCATCTGCCTGACTTTCTTCAGGCATAACTGGCGGATTTCCATCGGCTCTTCGGCCACCACACTCCACTGACAACTGGTGGCGGTAAAGAACTCCATCTCACCGAAAAGGTGCCTGTCGCAATCCAGCTCCCCCAATTGAAACCTGCGGCCATTGACGGCGCAGATATTCATCGACACCCGGCCTTCGGGCACCAGGCACATATGGGTCAACTCCCGCCCCTGAGACAAGAGATCTTCACCGGCCTGCAGCAATTGGCTCTGGCCGCAGCACTCGAGCATGGCGTCGCAAAACGCCTGGTGAGACTGCTTTAGATGCGCACTGAAACGCCCGGTGCTGTATGGTTGCAGCTGCATAACAACAAGATCCCGTAAAGATGATGGCTCATGCTAGCCCATCAGCCTTACGGGCACAAACTTCAACAGCAGAGCGCCTGCAGCGCCGCCAAAGACGCCAACTTCTCCCCCTGCATCATGGCGCTATCGGCGTCGACATACTGGTTGATGCCCTGTTGCACATCTTCACCATACAAGACCACATTATTGAGCACCGCAGCCACTTCCAGGCCTCTCAGGCGGCCAAGCGTCAGCAGCGCGGCAGTTTCCATGTCGGCCCCCAAGACTCCGAGTCGATGCCAATGACGGCAAATCTCCAGCTCATCATCCCGGTAAAAACTGTCGTGTGAGCGCACTATGCCGGAGTGGAAGCGGCAATCGCGGCGCTGCAAATAGGCCGCCATGGCATTGATAAGCTGCCGACTCGCCAGCGCCGGATAACCGGGCGGCGCATAACAAGCTGAGCCACCGTCATCGCGCACTGCGGCCTCCGCCAGAATCAACTCGCCCAAGGCTATCTGCGGTTGCAGCGCGCCGGCGGAGCCGACCCTAATGACACGGCGGGCGCCACACTGATACAACTCTTCCAGGGCGATGATCGCCGATGGTGCGCCTATGCCTGTGCTGCAAACAGTGACAGCGACGCCTTGGTAAAATCCGCCCATGCTGCGAAACTCGCGGTTCTCTGCCAGCAACCGGCCATCGTCCAACAGCGCGGCAATCCGATTGACCCTTTGTGGCTCACCACAGAGGATCACCCGCTCACTCACCTGCGATGGAGACAGACAGATATGCGGCTGTTTATCGGCACTCATCAGCAAGCCTCCGCCGGACGGCTGCCATTGTCTTTGGCGGTACGCATCCACTGACGGGTACCGTTGGCGGCAATAAACAGCAGAATGATGTATTCAATCGACAGGGCATAAACCCCCTGGGCGGCATAAATGCCGACACTGACCACATTGATAAGTACCCAGAGGATCCAGTTCTCGACATATTTTCGGGTCATCAGAATTTGCGCCACCACAGACAGCACTGTCATCACTGAATCCCAGAAGGGGAAGGCATCCGGCTCCAGCACAGGCTGGGCCAGCCCGGCACCAAACAGGTTGAGCGTATCGACACTGACCTGGGCAAAGAGAGCAAATACCGGGTCGATATAGACAGTCATCAGGCCGATGCCCAGTACTGAAACCGCCGCGGTAAAGGCCAGTTTCTGCTTCGATAGCCAACGCACCTTGAGGGTGTCGCCGGTTTGCTGATCCGGTCGGGTCCAGGCATACCAGCCATAGAGGTTGGCGCAAAAGAAAAACAGCTGCAGCAGCAAGATGCCGTAGAGCTGTATTTGATAAAAAATAATCGCAAACAGAGTTACATTAACCAATCCAAACAGATAGTTAATCGTTTTTTCCTGGCTGGCGAACCAGATACAGAGCAAACCAAATACTGTGCCCACGGCTTCAATCCATGACATGGCATAGCCACTGCCAATGGGAATGTTCACCAGGGTATTGTTGATATCAAACCAAGCGGCAATATCCATCATCTATTCCTTGCATTATTGTGTTTTGCACCAATGTAAGCAGATGGCAAAGCTCAAGTTAAGGACATTTGTCCACCTTGGCTGATTTAAGTCACAGCTCACTCTTGTGTGGCGCCTTCAGCACTGAAGCTGTGCCCTGACGCAGATGTTCACAATGGAAATTTTCCGCTTTCGGGATTCGCTTTTTTCGATTCGGCAACATTGGGCGCCATGTAACATTTTGGTTAATTCACTCAAGTCAGATGTGACTCAGTTCACTGTCCAGGGCTGGGCTTGCCCCCATGATGCGGGCATACCTTGGAAGCATTTAACCAGCTATGAAAGATATAAAACGACTGGACTATGAATTAATGCAGGTGCTAATCGCCATAGATGAGCACAGAAATTGTCAAAATGCCGCCCATGCCTTGAGGATAAGCAATTCCGCCATCAGCAGGCACCTCAAGCAGCTCAGGGAAATTTTTGATGACACCTTGTATATCCGCCGTGCCAGTGGTTTTATTCCCACCCATAAGGCAAGCCAGTTGCTGCCCATGGTTCAGGACCTGTGTCAGCGCTATCAGAAATTGGAGAATCAGTTCACCGAGTATCAACCGGCCAAATCACGGGAGCACTTTGTTATTTCCGTCTATGATGACTTCAGCCCCATTATTCACAAAATACTCAATAATAAGGTGCGCCCTTTCGCACCTGATATGAGTTTTGATATTCGAATTCTGTCCCACGAATACACCACAGAACTGGAAAACGGCAATATAGATATTGCCGTGATGTCAGAAAGCTATACCGGCGCCCATTTACAGGGCAATCTATTTGCCGAAGTGAAAAACCTATATTTATTGGGCAACCGTAAACATCCTTTCTTACAGGATAACGTGCAGGTGACTTTAGAAGACCTGTTCAAATATCCCTATTATGAGATGGATAATTTCTGCGACTTGCCCGAGCCTCTAATTGTCTCTGCAGCCAGACGGCGCAACCAGGAGTGTGTCATCGCCGGCTCTACGGGGAGTCTGGCCAGCCTCGCCAGCGTACTGCTGGACATGCCTTACTACTCCATCTCCTGCAATCTCTTTACCACAGATTATATCGCCGGTTTTCCCAATCTTATTTATAGAAAACTGCCCCTCGAAATAAGTCAGACCCTATTGAGCGAAATAAACACCAACAGAGATATAGGCCATTATGTCGTGGTCAGTGATCTAAATAAATCACAGGCCAGAGACTGGCTTAAGGAGGTATTGGTCAGAGAACTGAAAAGCGAATGGAATAGGGGAAGGTGCAAATAAGTCCTCGTGGCACTCTGACTTGCACAGCTGCTGGCATTCAAGGCATCTGACTGAAGGCATGCCGGGGGCTGTCAAAGTCGGATAACGCAGAAAGCCGATTGCTGTGAAAGCCCCGATGAGCACACATGAGGCTTGTTCGCACCTTCCCTTGAAAACCCAACTCATAACAAAAAGTCTCCCGGAATGAAAAATGGCAAGAGTCCGCTCTTGTCAAGGGGAGCTATTACCTAAGGGATAACAAGATGAAACCAAGAATACTGAATATGGCCACATATTCGGCAGGGCTGGCTGCGCTCCTTTGTCTGCTGGGGCAAGGGGTTCAAGCGGCAGACAGCTGCCTGAATTGTCACAGTGATCAAGCAAAGTTACAGGCGCTGATAAAGCAGCATCAGCTGGAAAAAGAGTCGCTCTCCGTCGAGCAACAATCACTACAACTCCTGGTAAGCCAAACAGATATGGGTAGTCACGCCGAACTCGGTTGCCGTGACTGCCACAGCAAAGCCGACAAACCAGAGGGCAGAGCCTGGCACCCAGGCGTTCTGGCCGATCCCAGTGCCGATGGCGGCAGTGTCTGTGGCGACTGCCATGGTGAGGAGATGATTACCAACTTCCGCCACTCACTGCACTTCACTGTCAATGGTGTCGCCAAGGGCTTGATGGAAAGGTTACAGCAGACCCCAGAGCGGGCCCAGTTGTTTGAACAGATGCATAACGGCGAAGAAGGCTGCGCCAGTTGTCACGCAACCTGCGGCCAGTGCCATGTCAGTGCTCCCGACTTCGCCGGTGGCGGCCTTTTGAATAAGCACGCCTTTGTCGCGACTCCGGATCCGGTCAAAACCTGTGAAACCTGCCACTATGAAAATGCCGAGCAGCACAAAGAGCAAGATGTGCACGTCACCAAGCACAATATGAGCTGTATCGACTGTCACAGTGCCCAGCAGGAATTCCACGGTCGGGACATCAAGCAGATCCCCGAAGGCAGACTCTACAGCGAAGGCCCGGACAGCAACAAGACCGGCCCTTACGAGCAGACCCAGAAACGCGACATAGTAGCGGTGAAGTGTGAAGACTGCCACCAGGATAAAGTCGCCGATCACACCGAACTTCTGAGCGGCAAGGCATCGCCCATAGATCACAATGCCAAGCTGAAGTGTACCGCCTGCCACACCCAGCCCTACAGCAACTGCTTCGGTTGCCACCAGGACGACACCTTGTCTGTGGGCAACTGGCAGAGTCTAAAAACAGCCGAGACTCCGGAGCAGAACATCAAGCTGGGGCTAAGCATAGCCAATGATAAAAACAGCAAGCTGATCCCGCTGAGCCATTCGGCCGGGATTAGTATCGATGCCGGGGTCAAGGTGGATCTCAAAGATCCGGCCACCAAATCCTATTGGGTGCCCTTTTCTACTCACTTTACCGCCAAGAACCCTCTGGCCACCAAGCAGGCACGCGAAAGTGGGCGCATGTGTGAAAACTGCCACAACACTGATGAGGATATCTTCCTCAAAGAAAGCGATTTGCGCTTGGGAGAGACAGATCCCGTCTCCGAAAGCCAATGGATAGTCCCTAAAGAACGTTTACCCAAACACTGAGCCCAGGAGCCGAACATGAAACATAGGATGATAATCAGTTTACTGCTGTGCGGCCTTGGCAGCATGCAATACGCGCAGGCCCAGGAAAGCGCCTTTCAGACCTCAGGAGTGATCATGGGGCTGAGCAACTATCTGTGGCGTGGCCTGACCATCAGCGATGACAAACCCTCACTGCAGGCCGATATCATGTTGGAGAATGAGACAGGTTTCTATGCCGGAGTCTCCTTTGAAACCTATAGGTATCAAGGTGATGAGGGGATAGAGAAGGATTATGAAATCGACTACTACGCAGGTTACTACCTGACGGTCAGCGACGAGTTGGGCTTTGGCTTCAATGCCATGCGTTACACCTATGGCGACAGTCACTCCAATCTCGAATATGCCCTATCCATGGATTACAACAGCTTAAACTTGGCGCTCAACTATGATCAGGACTTTGAAACCTGGTACAGCGAGGCCAACTATGCGCTGCCGCTGGCGCAGTATGGCGAGCTGGTTATCCATGGCGGCTATTACTTCGATGCCGAAACCATGGGCTTTGAAGATAAGGGGGAACTGCAAGACAGCGCCTACGATTTGGCGCTGCGCTACAGCTATCCCCTGTTGTCACAGCTGGATCTACTGCTGGAAGCCAGCTATCAGGAGTTTGAGCACGACCACTATATGATAGGACTCGCGTTCAACTTCTAATCAAAGCTAGCTGACGACGAATTCCTCACCATAACAATAATTAGCAACTCCCAAACTCTTGCCCCGCCCCTGCAGCGGGGCTTTTTTTAGATTCATCGCAGCCCTCCGGATAATGCACCGGCTTGATCAGGCACATAGCGAGCATTTTCTCGGCGCAATAGGCGGCGCGCAGATAGTCCCGCGCTTTAGCTCCCTTGAGGTTGTGACTCAGCGTCATCAGCCCGAGACGCTCGGCCCTTTGCGCCAATGTTGGCCTTGGTGCCGGCAGGCCATCGGCCAGCTCATCCAGCACCCCATGCAGGGTTTGCTGCATCAGGCCCAGGCGCGGCAGCGGCGCCTGGGGGGCTGACGGCTCAACTAGCGCTCGCGCGAGTAGTTGCTGGTCGCCGGATTGGGGCAAGGTATCGAAAAAGAGGCTGAACCAGTTATTGAGCAGCAGGGACACAGGCCGCAGGTATAAGTGGCTGGCAGTGCGCTCGATGCGCGCCACTATCAGCTCGGGTACCCGCTCGCCCAGCAACTCCAGATTGGTCACGGCTCTTTGACTCAACTTGTTGTAAGGCAGCGAGAAACTCAGCAGCGCCTGCTCCCTGTCCCAATAATGCAGCTCCATACACTGACTGGCCTGATTGAAACCACTCAGGTAGAGACCGCTCGGCCGGAAACACAGGTACTCCTGTTGCCAGTCTATTTCGTCGGCAACAGAAAGACTCACGGGCTCCAGCGGCTTGGTCGCTGGGTAGACCCGGGTATCCTGCAAACGCCGCAGGCGCCCCCAGGCATTGAGTTCGGCCTGAGCCAGGGTTTGGGTCTTACCCTGCCACCCCAGGGCCGATGGCGCGCCTGCCAGCATGGGCAGACCGCGAAATACGCTGACATAATCCAGCTGCTGCCCGGCTTTGGGGCGGCTCTCGGCCAGGGTGATAAAACGCCCCTGCTCATCCTGCAATACCTGAGTCACACCATGGGCGCCCCCTTCGCTCTGCCAGGGGAAAGCGCCCAGCCCCAGCACCTGCTCCGGCGCTTGTTGATAGGGTCTTTGCGTCTGAGCCTGGCTGCCTTCCAGAGCCGCCAAGGAGCGGGCCAGACAGCTGAGCAGCAATTTTCTATCCCTGACGCCTTGGCCCGAGACATATTTCTCCAGCGTGCCATGCAGCTGTTTCAGGGCGGTCAGTGGCAGATTTTGCCTGTCCATGGGCACCAGCAGGAGTTCCAGCTCTACCAGGGACGAGGGTCGCAACCTCTCTATGCCGAGCTCAGTCATCTGCTCCAGCAACTTAAGGCAACGGCTCTTTAACTGATCGCGGCTCTGCTGCCCCAGATACTGCAACTGCGCCTGCTCATCGAGCAGCCATTGCGGCCATTCAAAGGCGATGGCCTGCTCACGGCAATAGAGCCAGACGGCGAGCAGCGCATAACGCTGCGCCTCTTCGGTGCAGATAATATCCTGCAGCCCCTGTACGCACCGAAAATACAGCTGCTGCCCCTCCAGTTCGACGCAGACTGTGCCTTGCGCAAGCTTAATATCCGCCGCCCAGCGGCGCTGACTCTGCTGATACAGGCGGCGAACCTGAGTCTTGCCGGCATCATTCAAAAGCTCGGCCAGATGGAGTTCCACCCGGGGCGGCTCTTCGGCGCGAGTCTCAGGGGATGCAGGCTGCTCCAGCAGATAAAGCGCCGCAGCCACTATGTGTTTACACAGGCCGGAGGCGCCGCAATCGCAGCGACTGGCGAGCGGGTTATTCCAATCCAGCAGCCCCTTTTGCCCTTCAAACTCAAAGCCATAATCCTGCATCTGCGGCTGGCTTTTCTCCAACGCCTTGCGGGCCCGGCGCACCAAACCAGCACTGCCGAGGCTGGTGAGTATGGTTTCATTCATCGGCGTAGCCCCATAGTCAGCGCCAGCCATTCGGCAAAGTTATCCGGGCTGAGTGAACCTATCTCCATCCCCAGGCGCTGCAGCTTGTCGGTGCTAAAAGTGCTGTAGAAAGGCTCGGCATCGTGATTCATGGCGGTCATCCCCAACATCTTGATACCACTGTCTATCATCCCCTGGGCCTGGGCCAGTAAGGCCTGCATCGACCCCCCCTCTTCAAAGTCGGACACGGTTGCCACCACAGAGCGCCCCGGCTCGGAGCAGAGTTGCTGACAATAGCGCCAAGCCTGGGAGATTAGGGTGCCGCCGCCCAACTGGCAATTCAGCAACACAGACACGGGGTCCTGGGCCTGCTCACTCAAGTCCACCACTTGGGTGTCGAACACCACCAGCGACAACTTCACCGATGGCAAGCGGGTCAGGATCCCGGCGATCACTGCCGAGTAAATCAGCGAAGTCGCCATGGAGCCGGACTGATCTATGCAGAGCACTATGTGCCAGGGCAGTTGGTGCTGCTGACGGGCATGGAAATAGATCCGCTCGAAACAGACCTTCTCGCCATCAAAATGCTTGAGGTTGCGGCGAATACTGGTCTGCCAGTCCAGATTGGCCAGCCGTTTCACCGGACTGTGGGCCTGGCGGTTGAGCCTGCCACTCAAGTTGTTGATATAGGTCGGCCGCAGGCGACGCAGCAACTCCTCGACTACTCCCTGAATAATTCGCTCTACCTGTTGCCGAATGGCCGGCTTGTGATGGGCATTGAGTTTCAGCAACTGCTTCAGCACCCCCATACTGGGAGTGATCTTTTCCAGCACCTGCGGCTGCTCCAACACCTGATGCAACCCAAAGCGCTCGACCGCATCGGACTGCAGCCTGTCGTTGACCGAACGGGGAAACAGGGTCTCCGCCGCCTCCAGCCAGTTGGTCACTGCCAACTCGCTTTCCCCCAAGCCTGCGCTTACCTTGAAGCCACGCTGCAGCTGGCCCTCCTGATAGAGCTGCTGCAACACCTCATCCTGTTGCTGTTGCCGGGAGCTGAGACAGGTATCAAGTGCGTTGGCATAGCGCCCCAATACCAGACGCCAGCGCTGCTTCAGTTGCTCATCCATTGACTCAATCCTTGTTGCTCCAGGTCAATTCGCAGCTGCCGCTCCAGCGCCAACCCCTGTTGAAAGTCCTGTTCAGATATCCCGTATTGCAACCAATTCAGGCCATTATCCCACTGATTCAGCTGCAGCAAGCGGCGGCAGAGCTCATCTACCTCTCTTGCATCCAGCGCGCAAAACAAGCCCCTCATGGCCGGTAACTTGTCGATAAACTGCGCCTCACTCAGCTCACTGAGCCAGTGATTCAGCATGGGCAGCAGGCCATGGTCTTGCCGCAACCAGTGCGGCACAACCTTGAGCAACGCCTCAATCACAGGGAAGGGATCGTTTTGCAGTTGCAACTGTTGCAGCAGTGGCGCCGGGTCCAACTTATCCAGCTCGATAGCCAAGGCCTGCAGGACAAAATAGAGCACGGGTCGGTGGGCGTTATGGCTTGTCAACCAGCGCAGTCTGTCACGCCAGGGAGACTCGAGCTCGTCCTGATGCAAGACAGCTACGCTCTGCAGATCCAACAGTAACTTCACCGCCTCTTGATCGCTCAGGCGGTTGATTGCCGGTAAATGAAAGCCGACCTGATGCCATAGGGCTTTTTGGTAAGCCAGCAGCTCAATATCGGCAAACAGTGGATGATGCGCTGCCGCCAGCAAGGTCATAAAGCTATTGGCCAGTTGCTGAATGTCGCTGCATTGGCTTATCTGCTGCGCAATGGCATGGGCGCTCAGCTCTTCCGGCATCCCCAGATGTAATGCCAACACCAGTTTTTCCACCAGTTGCTGCAAATCTTCCTGGGGCAACTCACTGAGCCGCCGTTTCACCACCAGCTCGAGACGCAGCCCCAGGCTGGATTTCTCGGCCAGTGCCACTTCCACCGCCGGAGTCCAATGATAGTTCCAATGTTCATGGCGATGGTTGAACTTCAATTGCCGGATGACCGGCATGCCATTTTGTGGCCTGGCAAAACCGCTGCCCACAAACAGCAGCCGACACAGGAGTCGACGGCGCTCAATATGCTTGTCCGTCATGGCGTAGAGATCGAAGTGGCAGCGTCCCGGTTTATCCGTCTGCAATCTGGCCTTACGACATAGCGCCAACACCTCTTCCACCAGCGGTAAACTAGGTTGGTCGGCCGGTAACTGCCCCAGGGCATCGCCGCTGAGCACCTTTTGCCAGGGTTCGAGTGTCGATGCCGACAGCTGCTGTTTAATCAGGCAGCTGCCCAGAGAATCCAGCAGATCATAGCTGCCTGGGCGCGCCAAGCCACGCAAACTACAGAGGGCCTGCAGATGTTCAAAGCAGTTTTTCTTATAGATCAGCGGCAATTGCGGCATCTGTTCCAAGAGGTAGAGCAACCAATCATCGGCGTTCAATTGCCGCTGCTGAAACTGCCAGCGACAGAAGGCCGGATAAGGCATACCGGCGCTGTAGCCTTTGCGGGCATCCAGCAAGGCGTCACTGAAACGGATCACAAAGCTGTCTTGCGTGTCATCGACGACGATCGCCTCGGCCTCGTCGGCAAAGTTGATCAACGCCGGGGTATGAAAACCACCTGTGAGCACAGCCACTCGCTCATAGCGGCGGCGGGCTGCCTTGATATGGGCCCGCATCTGGGTTTCACGGGCCAGATCGCCCATCTCTTCCAGGCTGTCTGTGCCAAAGCAGGCACGACTGGCGGCGCAGAACAACAATACCTGGGTAAAGAAGCTCTCGGCCGAGGCGAAATTTTGTTGTTCAAACAAACGCTGCCAGAGTTCGTCGGCATCCCGGCATCCCAGTTGCTGCTGTAGGCGGCGGCTGTAGTCCGAGCTTAAAAAGCGGCTATCACTCCAACGGTTGCTTACACCGCCCTCCTGCGCCTTTTCATCCAGATCGATGAAGATCACCTCAATGCCCTGCGCCGTCGCCCAGCGCAGCGCCTGCCATTCAGGGCTGTTCTCGGCCAGAGGGTAGTAGCTGCCACTCTGATAGATGGCAATAGGCGGCACCACAGTATCGCGCTGCAGCAGTGACAGATGGCGGATAAAACTGCCGGGGGCTTCTATTAACACGGCTTGGGGCTGCCGGCGCTGCAACTGCTCCAGCGCCATGGCGGCGCAGGCCGGGCTGTGATGCCGCAGCGGCAACCAGCACACCCCGGGATCGGCCGCGGCGGCCTTGAGCAGTTCACCAAACTCCCCTCTAAGGAACATCACCTCATCCACAGCGCTTTTCCTGCCTGGAAGAAGGCTTGCCAACCCTGGCGTTCACGGGCGACCACATCCATGTAATGAGCCAGCTTCTTCACATCGTCGGCCTTGTCCTTGATTAGCGTGCCGTGCATCTGCTGCACCAACTGGGCGGCACTCATGGGCTCTTGCCAATAGAGGCTGTGCAGGGCGCAGCCATGCACTATATTAACCGCCTCGGCCGTGGACAGAGTGGCATCCATCGCCTGCGGGCCGACGGTACTGCGAAGGTCGTGAAATACCCGCACCAGCAAGTCCACCAGCGCTTCATCCAACTGCACCTGTTGGCCGCTGTCCGCCAGACGTTGGCTCACCTGAGCCAAAATCAGCTGGCGCTCCAGCAGAGGATCGCTGAGCACAGGCACTGTCTCGAAGTTGAAACGGCGCTTGAGCGCGCTGGACATCTCGTTGACCCCACGATCCAGCAGGTTGGCGGTGGCTATCAGGTTGAAGCCGGGCTTGGCCTGAATCGAGACGCCCAGCTCGGGGATACTGAGGCTTTTTTCCGACATCAGCGAGATCAGCACATCCTGCACCTCCTGCGGGCAGCGGGTGATCTCTTCGATACGCACCAGCTTGCCCTGCTCCATCGCCTGATAGACGGGGCTTTTCAGCAGGGCTTCCAGACTGGGGCCACCAGACAGCAACAGGGCAAAGTTCCAGCTGTACTTGAGCTGCTCCTCCGTAGTGCCTGCTGTGCCCTGAATGAGATACTCACTGCTGCCGCTGATGGCGGCGCTCAATAGCTCAGAAAGCATCGACTTGGCGGTACCGGGTTCACCGACCAGCATCAGGCCGTTGTTGCCCATCAGGCTGACAATAGCCCGCTCCACCAGGGCATCTTCCCCGTAGTATTTGCGGCTGATATCAAGCGCCGCATCGCCGCAGATAAAACGTCGCACCGCCCCGGCCGACATGGCCCAACCCGGTGGAATAACCCCCTTGTCGGCCGCCATCAAGCGTTGCAGTTCATCCCGATAACGCTGCTCGGCATGAGCCCGAATGACTTGTTCCATCCTGTTTGCTTCTCCTTATTGGCTGCCACCAGTAAGGCAGCAGCCTAATCCATCCGTTATCGACCCTTACCAGGGCAGTTTCGATTCCCAGTCAGGATCTGCCACACACTTGTCGCCGACTTCACGATAGTCAACGGCGATGGCATTGAGCAGGTTGACCGGCACCTCGGCCAACGGCAGTTGACGGTAGCGGGCATAACGGCCGCGGGGGTTGGTCCGCTCCATGACCCTGATGTCATAGATGGCGGCGGCCTCGTTTTCTTCCGGCACGCAGTTACCGCTGAAGCCGAACTCCACTCTCAGCCCCAGGGTATCGAAACGCTTGAAGTAGTTATCAAAGAAACCGCCGTCTTCCGCTTCGCCGCGCTGATAACCTTTCTTGGTCAACAGGCCTCGCAGGGTATAGCAGTCGGTCATCCGGCCGTGCTGGTCATTGAGAGCCTCCTGGCCTTCAGTCAACGTCACTTCGGCACTTCGCAGCTGCTCGAACAGTGGCTTGACCTTGTAATCCTTGAGATGTGCACGCCAGGCATCCAGCGCTGCCTCCGGTAACAGGTTACCGCTCACCAGGCGTATGCTCGCCGCAGCGGGCAGTTGCAGCTCTTCATCATCAATATCGATAAAGGCGCCGTCTTCCGTGGGTCTGAAGGTTTGCCATTGACCATCAATCTCCACCTGCCAGAGGGTGCGCTGCAACAGCCGATACATGACCGGATGCTGATGCAGGTATTGCTGCCAGTCCGCGGCGAGCCAATGCCGCTCTGTGACCATGGCCTCATACAATCTGGCGCTTTGCTGTTCAACCACCTGCTTGAGTTCTTTCTTGCAGTTGCTGAACCATTTTTTCACTTCGGCAATATCGCCTTCGTTGTCTGTCTGTCGAGGTTGCGGCAGGCTCTTGAGCAGCTTGCCCTCTTCGTTGAGCAATCTCAGCTTTAGGTCGTCCCCGAGTGCCAGCGCCAAAGTACGGCTGCCGAATTCAAACGGGCTGGGCTGGGTCAGATGTTCGAGCCCGGCCGTCTGCACAGTACGATCCGCCAGCTCATCCTGGGTCCAGCCGTTACGGGCCGCAATTTGACTGACTTGCGCCCGTGCCAGCTCCTGCACCGAGTTGGTGCGATAACGCCGCGAAATACTCAGCAGAAACTGAATCGCCACAGGATCGTCCGAGTTGGCCAAGGCCTGCAACATGGCCTCTATCTGTGCCCGCCGCTCATAGCGCTTCTTCATAAAGGGTTGGATCATGCCCAGCAGGGTTTGCGCATCGCCGCCAGCGATCAGGGCCAACATCCCCTTGTCTTTGATGGCCGAGCCCAAGAGCTCATTCTTTTTCTCGGCAAAGCAGGCCTGAAACGCATCCTCAAGGGTCTTGTGTTGATACTCCTGACCCCAGTCGTATTTGGCCCAATGCTGATAAGATTGAAAAGTCTGCTGCTGATGCGCCTTGGCATATTCCAATGCCTCATCATCCGAAGGGCAACGGGTATCCTGGGCGATAAATGCCGCCAGAATGAAATGCCCAAGACGCTGACGGCTTTCGCTGTCCAGCAGCGACAGATAGTGACTCAGCAGAGGGTTGCCCTGAGGCTGCTTGAGCTTCACCGCCAAGACTACCCACCAGAACACCAGTTCGGGGTCGACCGGGCTGCCGTCTTCAAAACGGCATGCGGGCAGCGATTCACGCGGGAACCAATCCATGGACTTGGGTGGCGCCTTTTTAAGGCCGGCCTTGGCTTCGGCCAGCAGCGCTTCCTTGCCAAGGAACTGGCTAATATCGGCGCCGGTTTGCAACAAGGCTTCCAGCAACACTACCCGGGTTGGCATATCTTTCTCTTTATTCAGCGCCTGGCTCAATGCCTCCTGCGCCGAAGCCGCCTTGAGGCGACCCAGCCAAGTGGCGGCCAGCACCCGGTTATCCTTGCTGCCGGAGGCCAGCTCAGGAGTAATCAGGCTGATATCGGCGCCGTGGCGTTCGGCGCAGTACTGAGCCGCTGCCTGTATGGCTTTGCGGCCATGGAAGGCATGTTCATGAACCTTCCTTTGCCAGTGCTGCGGCAGCTTGGGAAATTCGGCCAGAATCGCCAAGGTCTGTATCAATACCTGATTGGCATCGTGTCGATAGGTTCCATTGAACACTTGGCCATTGAGACCATGCTCTATATAGTCGGGGTTTTCGGCAAAGAAGGGCCAGATCAGCAGTTGTTCACAGGCGGCCGGCAACCAGTCACCTTCCCGGCCTTCGTAGCCAAACAGGGCTTCAATCAAGGCCGCGGCGGGTTGATTCTCTTGGTTGCACAGGCTCAAGAGTTGCCGTAAATCCGTCATTCCCTGCAGACTTCTCAGAATATGTTCCTGGCTCAGCATACGCTCCCAGGAATGGCAGGAGAGCTCATGACGTTCCATCCGCAAAATAAGCCGCAGACAGGCTTTGGGGTGCTCGTCGAGATCGGCGTGGCTGATCAGAGAATAAAACCCTGACAGAGATGATTGCCGGCCTCTTTCGAGGTCCATCAGCGCCGCTTGCAGTTGGGCACTACTGACTTGCTGCCAGCGTTGCAGACTTTTCCGGTCGTCGGCCAAATGCCTTTTGCGATAGCTAGGGGCATCTGGGTGCTCCGCCGCAGCGATATCGTTTTCAAGCTCTTTGATCTCTTTAGCCAACTGCTTTTCACACAGACCTAGCCATTCTTCAGGCACTTTGACGTTTTTATCAATGGCCGCAACGGCCGGAATATCCCAGCTAAATTGGTCACTCTGTTGCTGCCGGGTAGTGTTATCCAGCATTTTCGCCAGTGCCGTTTTTACCGCGGCGGATTTCTCTTCACTGTGCCAGCGCTGCAGCAAGGGGGTCGCTTCAGGATAGAGGCCGGCCACAACTAGCCAGTGGCCACGGGTAGCCGCCTTGGCACCCGGAAATTCCCGCTCCAGAAACGCCAGCAGCTGCTGTTGCGGGCTCTTTTTCAGCAGTTTCAGGGCCTCTTCACGGACAGTCGCCGAACCATCGGCGGCTAACGCCATGACCAGCGGCAGCTGCGCCTGTGACAGGGTCTGACAGGCTTTATTAAGCAAAGCACAAAAGGTTTCGCGGCCGCTGAAATGTAACTGTTTCAACAGCTGCAGATATTCAGGATCTTCACTGAGCTTGAGCCAGTCGGTACTCTTCCTCAGCGAGGTGCGGAATGTATCGTGATAATAAGAGTCGGAACCTTCAAGAATAAAGGCTTCCAGCTCATGGGGCGGGTGCTCATATTGCGCGACCAGCGAGGCCAGATAGTCACGACTGGGCAGATCTTTGCCCGCCAAACGGCAACCGTAATACTCTTCCGCCAACTCTCGGAACAGCATCAGCACGCCATTGAGCCAGCCGCTCGAGGTGTTTTGCACGCCGTAGATGCTTATATCTGGGTTGCAGGCATGACACACCAAGCCGAGACGGCGCATAACGGCCGCTTCATTACAGGCACCGGTTGCCACAAACTGGTTGATGGCTTCACGGGCCTGAATCAGCCGCTCATCATTTTGTCCGTAGCCATAGGGAACACCCGGCCGCGCAAGTGTTTCTCTAGCACTTAGCTGCTGGAGCTGCGACAGACACGCCACAGGTTCACCGGTCAAAATATACTGACTGACGGCTTGTGCTAAACCCGTTTGCTGCTCATCGATAATCCGGCAAGCGTCTAGCAGTAACTTGTCTGTATTGGGGCGAGTGAAGGCTTCAAGCTTGTTTTTTAATACGTCCAGCATCTCTCATATTCCTTGAGTCATTAGCAAATATGTCTTCCTTCCCCCAATAGCAGACATTCAGTAAACACCTGCTTAAGCCGGCGGCCGAGCCTCCTTTTCGGACGAGGAAGGGGGAATTCTAACGGAAACGCAAAAACAATATCGCTTACAAAACACCCATTTACAGTTCAATGCCGCCAAATGTGATCTGCCCTCCCCCGGGATGACGCCATATTACCCATAGAGTGCGGTTGATTGACCTTAAAGCCGCCAGCGGCTTTAGCCACGCTAACAGCAAAATCAGCGATATCCGGCAAGGAGTCATGGTCAATGTCTCAAACCTTGTTTGAAAAACAGGCTAGCTGGAGATTGCAAACAAAAGTTACCAATGGTAACTTTGCACTTGTTACCATAAGTAACTTATTCAACCAAGCGCCGGTGGCTGTTGTTTCAAGGGTATCTGTTTCAAGAGCATCCGTTTCGAGGACAGGCAAAGCAGCCGACCGGCACAGCTTGGTATTTTTTTGCCGTTGCGCCCTAGCCGTAAACGGCCAATAACAGCAACAGGAGTTTTAGTGTGGAAAGGTTAACCAAGTGCACTCTGGACAATGCCGATGAACTGGCCAAACCCATATTGCAGGAGATCAAGAGTCGCTACGGCATGATCCCCAACTTCTATTCGGCTCTGGGCATAAATGGCGCGGTCATGAAGGGCTATCTGGAGTTTGAGGCCAATCTGGAAGAACACAGCCTGCTGAGCCTGGCCCAGCGGGAGATGATCTCCCTGGCGGTTGCCAACTATAATGGCTGCGAATACTGTGTCAGCGGCCATAGCTTTTCCGGGAAACGTGCCGGGCTCAGCCCCGATGCCTGCATCAAGGCGCAGCAGGGCAAGGCCGATAACCGCGAAGATCAGCTGCTACTGGATGTCGCCCTAGCACTGCTGCAACACAGAGGCAAGTTGCCTGACTCTTTGCTAACGGCCTGTCTGGATGCCGGGATCAGTGAGGCCAAGGTGATGCAGGTCTGCGCCTGGAGTGGTCTGAATAACTTTAGCAACTGGGTCAACAATACAGTGCAGCCGAAAATCGACTTTCCAAGGGTTCCACTGCAACCCTATACTGAGTGACAAAAGAGAAGCGACAATGCGATGCATTGCCGCTTTTTCAATTTAAATTCAATCAGCTATCTGTGGGGGATACGTGAAAAAGAGAATGCTCAAAGATCAGCGCCGCGAACAGCTGCTCGAAGTTGCCTGCGAGATTGTCCGCGAAGCCGGTACCGATGCACTGACCTTGAACTCCCTGGCTCAAAGAGCCGGAGTGACCAAGCCTTTGACCTATCGCCACTTCGCTACCCGGCAAGGATTGCTGGCACAGATGTACCGCCATTACGACAATCTATTTGTCAAGGCGGTGAAACAGGCCGCAGCGGAGCAAAAAGCCTCGCTGGCAGAGCTATGCACCCTGGTCTGCCGTGCCTATCTGGACTGCGCCGTACGCTGCGGCCCGGAGTATGAGGCAATAGTTGCGGCGCTGCGCGGCTATCCCGAGTATCAGAACATCACCACAGATATTCGCGACTTCTTCACCGACTTCTACAGCGAACTCTTTGCCGATTACCTCAAGCTGCCTGCGCCGCAAAGCAAGCTGCTGTGCTGGGCCATACATGGCGCCATCAATGAAGTCGCCAATGCCGTGGCCTGCGGCCATGTCCAGCCGCAAGAAGCAACAACCAGGCTAAGCCAACTGCTGCAGCGCATGCTCGGCGCCGACGGATGCTGATTCAGGCAAACCTGCACTCAAGCGTTATCTCCGCCCCCAGGGTGCGCCGGCTCAACCAACGCCTGAGCCGCTGCTGCACCAATGGCAATTCACCGTCCAGCCCAGGCTCCAGATAAACCACCACAGTCAACACGTTTTGCTTTTCATCCAAACGCCACAGGTGCATGGACTCGACTCTGGCGACTTCGGGCCTGGCGGCCAATTGTTCCTGCAGCAGTTCCGGAGCCAAGCCGGCCGGCGCCTGCTGCATTAGAATGCGCCCGGATTCCACCAGTAACAGTGCACCGTGGTAGATCACATAAGCTGAGATCAACACAGTAACCAAGAGATCGACCCAATACCATTGGTAGAGGATTATAAGCCCGCCGGCCACCAGCACGGCCACAGACGCCATGGCATCCGACACATTGTGAATAAAGGCGGCGCGGATGTTCATATTGTCCTTGGCACCGGCGCTGTGAGTCAGCATAGCGGTGCCGATATCAATAATCAAAGCCAGTCCCGCCAACCAGAACACCAGCATGCCATCCACAGGTTGCGGACTCCAGAAGCGCTGCAAGGCCTCATAGATAAGGTACACACCCACCAACAGCAAGGTTGCCGCATTGATAAAGGTGCCCAGTACTTCGGCGCGTTTATAACCGTAGCTCATACTTGGGTGACTGGCTTTCTGGCCTATTTTGCGGGCGATCAAGGCAATCAATATCGCGATGGCGTCACTGAAATTATGCAGCGCGTCGGCAATCAGCGACAAACTGCCGGCCAGAATACCGCCAAACAGCTGCGCCAGAGTGAGTAACATATTGATGATCACAGCCAGTCCCAAGCGGCGACTGCCGAGATCCGGGCCATGTTTGTGGGGGTGGCCGCTGCTCTCCAACTCCAGCGGCTGCCAATCTTGAGAAGATTTCTGCATAGCATGTTTCCTTATAAAGGGGGCATCCCTGCCCAGGCCCAGCCGCAAAGCGGCAGGCCTTATGACGCAGGCCAGGTAGGCAGTCCGGCCATGATCCAAAGCGGCTCTCATCTTCCACTTTGGGGCGTCACACTCCAATCAGTACAATGCTTCTCTATCGGAGCAATTCAGCTGTTATTCCAAGGCTTCCAGCTCCTTGTCGCTCTTGAGATACAGGGCTCGATACAGGGTTGGTAATACCAGCAGGGTCAATGCGGTTGAGCTCAGCAGGCCGCCTATCACCACCACGGCCAGCGGCTTTTGGATCTCACTGCCGGCACCGGTTGACATCAAGATGGGGATAAGCCCCAGCGCCGAAGTCAGCGCCGTCATCAACACAGGGCGCAGACGGCCGACCGTACCTTCATACACTGCCTGCTCCAATGACTCACCGCTGTTGCGGCGCTGGTTGATTGAGTCCACCAGCACCACCCCATTGAGCACCGCCACCCCAAACAGAGTGATAAAGCCGATGGAGCTGGGCACAGATAGATAGGTACCGCTGAGCCAGAGCGCCAACACGCCGCCAATCAGCGCCAGTGGCACATTGGCCATGATCAGCGCCACCTGTTTGATGGAGCCGAAGGAGAAGTAAAGCAGCAAGGCAATAAGCGCCACAGAAATGGGCACCACCAGGATCAGTCTTTGCTGAGCCCGCTGCTGATTCTCATATTGGCCGCCCACCATCACGGTATAGCCGGGCGGCAGTTGGGCCTTGGGCACCAGGTTGTAGATATCCTGCACCACGGAACCCATGTCCCGCCCGGAGACGTTGGCCTGCACCACCACACGCCGCTGCACATCGTCACGGCGGATATTGGGCGGCGCCATCTCTATGCTGACATCGGCCACTTCACCCAAACGCACCTGAGCCCCATTGGCGGCCACCAGACGCAGATCGGCTATCGCATCCGGGCTCTGGCGGAAACGGCTGGCCAGACGCAGGTTGATATCGTAACGGGCGTTGCCGTCGATAACCTGGCCGGCGCTGCTGCCGCCTATGCCTGTGCTCACCAGCGACATCACCTCATCGACGCTGATGCCGTAACGTCCCAGCATCGCGTTTTTCGGTCGTACCACCAATTGCGCCTCGCCGGTGATCTGCTCAAGAGACACATCCACGGCACCGGGCACCTGGGCCACCAGTTTCGACAGCTGTTCGCCTTTTTCCGCCAGCACATCGAGATCCGGACCAAACAGCTTGATGGCCAACTGCGCCTTGACCCCGGACAGGAGTTCATCGACCCGGGTAGCGATTGGCTGGGAAAAGGTCAGCAACAACCCGGGGAAGACACTGAGCTTCTGCTCCATCAGGCGTTGCAGTTCGGCGCGACTATTTGCAGAAGTCCACTGTTCCAGCGGTTTGAGACCGATATAGATTTCAATATTACTCACAGGCTCAGGATCGCCGCCCAGCTCAGGTGCCCCTATGCGTGACAGGGCATACTCCACCTCGGGAAACTCCAGCAGCAGGGCCTCAAGTTTGGGCGCCACATCCAGTGAAGTATCCAAACTCGCAGTGGGTGCCAGGGTGACCCGCAAGTTGATGGTGCCCTCTTCCAGTTCAGGCACAAATTCCGTGCCCAACCTCGGCAACAGCGACAGGCTCATGCCCAGCATGACTACCGCCACCAGCCCCACCTTGCCAGGCGCGGTCAATACCTTTTGCAGTAGCGGACGGTACACCCGCTCAAGCGGTGCCAACACTGGACTTTGACGGAAAGTCACCCCCTTGCGGAACAGATAAACGGCCATTGCAGGCACCACCAGCAGTGCCACCAACAGCGCCGAGATCATCGCGAGGATGATGCTCACCGCCATCGGCTGAAACAGCTTGCCTTCGACCCCTTGCAGGGCAAACAGCGGCGCAAACACCACTATAATGCTCGCCGTGGCAAAGAACACCGGGCTGCACACCTCTTTGGCGGCCTGCCATACCCGCATGGCAATCGAGCCTCTGTGTTGGTCTTCGTCGGCATGGTAGGGATCGTCTTCGCAGTCGCTGCGCTGCCGAGCCTGGTCCTGATGGCGCCTATCCGGCTCACTCAGATGTTTGAAGATGTTCTCCACCATCACCACAGAGCCATCCACCAGCATACCTATGGCGATCGCCAAACCACCGAGCGACATCAGGTTGGCCGACATTCCCAGATAACTCATCACCAGCAATGCCAGCAAAATGGAGACAGGAATCGACAGCAATACCAGCAAGGTAGCCCGTACGTTGACCAGAAACAGTGCCAGGATCACCACGATAAACATAAAGGCCAGCAACAGGGCATCACGCACTGTGGTCACCGCCTTGGTCACCAGATCGGCCTGATCGTAGTACACTTCGAAGGTGACCCCCTCGGGCAGCGCCTGGCTTATCAGCTGCTCGCGGGCAGCAATTTCATCAATGGTGGCCTTGGTGTTGGCGCCCATCCTCTTGAGCACCACCCCGGCAACCACTTCGCCCAAGTCCTTGGCTTCGCCATTGTCGTCCCGACGGGTCATGGTGACGGCGCCGACCCGGATTTCACTGCCAAAATCCACTTCGGCCAAATCGGAGACGGTGACCGGTGTGCCCTGGTATTCGCTCACCGGAATGCGGCCTATGGCATCCAGCCCGGCCTGGCCCGCAGGCAACAGACCATAGCCGCGCACCACGAGTTGCTCCTGACCATTGGGCATAAACCAACCGCCGGCATTGCGGTTATTGGCATTCAGCGCCTGCTCCAGCTGTGACATAGACAAACCGTAAGCCAGCAGTCGATTGGGATCGACCCTGACCTGATACTGACGCACTTCGCCACCGAAAGAGAGCACATCGGTCACGCCGCCAACCGGCATCAGCAGCAGCTTCACCAGATAGTCATTGAGACTGCGCAGCTCATCGGCGCCGATATTACTGTCAGGCTCGGCCCTCAGTATGTACTGATAAATCTGCCCAAGGCCCGAGGTGTTGGGACCGATTTCCGGCACCCCGACTCCGTCCGGGATCATCTCTTTGGCGGCTGCCAGCTGTTCAAACACCTGCTGGCGGGCAAAATAGATGTCCGTGCCTTCCTCGAACACCACTGTCACTATGGACAGGCCGGTGCGGGAGAGTGAACGAACTTCTGTCACCGCGGGCAGTGAGTACATGCTGGACTCCACCGGATAAGAGATGAGTTTTTCTACCTCTTCGGCCGCCAGCCCCTCGGCTTCGGTATTGACAGTGACCTGCACATTGGTCACATCGGGAAAGGCATCAAGATTAAGCTTTGGCAGGGAAAACACACCCACTACCAGGACGACAATCAAGGCCAGCAACACCAGAAAGCGGTTGCGGATCGCCCAATCTATTAACGATTGCAGCATAGTGCTGTCCTCAGTGGTTGTGGATGTCGAAGCCGGCCTTGGCCAGCTCGGATGCCAGGAAGAAGGCCCCGGCGGTAACGACCCGAGTTCCGGGCTCTATGCCGGATACCAGGTTCATGCCGCGCTCGCTGGCCAGCAGTTGCACCTCTTTGGCCTCGAAACCGTCATCATCTTCGATGAACACCTGCCAGTCGCCGTCGCTACTGCGACTGAGCGCCGCATCCGGCAGCATCACACCTTCACCGCGGGGATCGGGCAAAAACAGTTCCGCAAACTGACCTGCGTGCCAACGCACCTGGGTGTTATCCAGTCGCGCCAGCACCCGCTCGGTGCGGGTCACGCTGGACAACTCATGGGAGCGGCCTATCACACTGGCACTGACACTGCGATCACCAATCCGCACCAGGGTTTCGCTGCCTTCACTCAGGCTTTCGGCCTGCGATGGGGTCAGCTCGGCGGCCACCCACAGTGAGCGCTCATCGGTCAGTTGCAGCAGTTGGCTGCCGGCACCGAGCAACTGCCCGAGGCGCGCCTCATCCTGCTGCACCCGACCATCTATGGGCGCCAGCAGTTGATACTGGCCTATTCCCTGCGGCCGGCTTTCCAGCGCCTTGATCTGTTGATCTGTCATCTGAAGCGACTTGAGAATGGCGCGTTTTAAACTGGCATCGACCTGAGTCTGCAGCCTGCGACTGGCACTGACGGCACTCTCGCTCATGCGGCTGACCCGGCTCCACTCGGCGGCGGCATTGATATAGTCAGCCTGGGCCTGGGCCACGGCGGCGCCACCCAAGGTCAGCAGAGGATCGCCCGCTTTTACCTCCTGTCCCGGCACCACATGCCGCTCCAGCACTCGCACTTCCAGCTGCGGCGCCAGCACCACAGTGCGCTCGCGATCCACCAGCAAGGTGGCATTGGCGAAAGCATTGAGGCTAAAGCCACCGGCGCTGACCACCTGGGTCTGGACGCCAGCCAGTTGGCGCTGCTCACTTGAGAGCTGCAGCGCCTGATGTTCATCTTCATGTCCTTCTTCGGCGGCGATAGTCAAGGGGCTGGACAGCCCCAACATCAGCGCCAGTAAAGCGGCCTGCAGCCGTGGGTATTGTAGAGTCTTGTTCATTGTCCGGTACCTTAGTGTGTATGGGGCTATCATTGGGCGTTCTCCTGGGATACGGCTATTTCCGGCAGCGCGCCGGGCAGTTGCCCCGAAGCTCCCATCCACTCGAGCCAGCTTTGGTAGAGGGCGGCTTCCAGTTCGAGACCGGCCTGAAAGCTGCTGGCCAATTGTCGCCGGCTGGTCAAATAATCGCTGGTACTGAGATCGCCGCTGCGCCAGCGTTGCCCTAAGAGCTCGGCCGCCTTGCGACCGGCCACCAAGGCCTGCTGTTGCCAGTCGAGCCAGCTCTGCTTCAATCTGGGTAAGCTGTAGTTGAACTGTTGTTGTTGCTGTTTGAGCGCCATCTCAATGCTTTGGTATTGCGCCTTGGCGGCGGTGACCGCCTCCATTGCCGCCTTAATCGACTCGCTGTAGTCGTTGCGCAGATGCAGCGGCACAGAGACGCCAATCCCCAGCTTGTTGTCGGAGCCTTCCCTCTCGGCGTTAAGGCTGAAATTGGGGTCGGCCGCCGCCTGGGCCTTGGCTTGATTGACTTGCAGCCGCGCCAACTCCAGTTGTAATCCGGCGCTGGTCAGCGCCGGCACGGGCGCCGCAGTCGCGGGCAATTCGAGACGGCCGGTGAAACTGCCAAAGGGAAGCTCTGCCCGGCCAAAACGCGCCAGAATGCGGGTATCTGCATCCAGCTGCGCCTTCTGGGCCAAGGCCAGATCACTGATGGCGCTGGCTTGTTCCAGCTCCATCAGATTCAATTCCGCTTGGGACAAATCACCGACCTCGGCCCTTTGCCTGGCTATCTGCAACTGTTGCTCACCATAGTTTTGCTGCGCCCGCACGAACATCAGTTTCTTCTGTGCCAGGCTCTGATCGACCAGGGCCTGCAACACCTCGGCATACAAGCGGGAGCGCTCGAGAGTGATATCACTCTCCAAGCGCATCAACTCAGTAAGCGCCAATGCGCTGGCAGCGGCGCGCTTGTCGCCCCAGTCAATGGTTTGGCTAATGGACAGGCTGTAGGTGTCATCCTCTGGGGCATTGAGATAACTCAAGCCCAACTCGGGGTTGTAGATGGCGCGATCGGCGCCCTTGGCCAGATATTGAGCCTCACGGATCCTGGCTTCCTGAGCCTGAAACTCGGGTAAGGTGAGGATCTGTTGTTTGAGCTCGCCAAACCAGGCCAGTGAGGGTTCGGTCCCCGACTTGACCTGGGCTACAAGAGAGGTGTTATCCGGTTTTTCTCCGGCAAAGGCGGGCTGATAGGTTAGCGCTCCCACGCCCAATAGACTCATAGAGACTATAAATTTCAACATAAACTTTCCTTGGAAAGACATATTTGGCAGCAAGCCAATGGTGAACATTGGCCAAAGCATAAACCTTGGAGTTAAATCTAAAGTCAAGGGTTGGCTTTAATAATTTCTGAGTTAATGCTGACCACAGTGCTACACAACGCCTGCCAGGACGCATGACCAGAGTTGGTTGCAAGAGAGAACCGTTTCAGGCTCTGACGGCAGCCAGCACAAGACAAACGCAATGGGACACGGGCAAGCTATACCCGGGCTTCACACGCACTGATGATCAGAAAGATCAGGCTATTGGGGGGCGGTAATCCGGAGTGGAGAAATAGGGTTGAAAAGCGGGCTCCAGGCTCTGGGGCCTGGGGTGCATCAAGGGAGCCGGGCTCAGTGCCAGGGTAACCGGCAGTGACAGATGACCACCATGACACTGACAGTCGAGGCAGAGATCGAACTGTTGGGATTCTGTATGGGTCAGTTGATGACTGTGGCTGACAAAGGGAATATCGGCTTCCAAGGCTTCATCTGTGCCACAGGTACAATCCACACACTCGTTGATAACTGTGACTTCGGTGACGAACTTAAGATGAGGATGGTTGCTTTCTTCCTCGGCCGGATTGCCCAGATGCAACTGATGCGCGCCGAGATTAGCGGCGCAAAATTGCAGCACCACCAAGGCGATAAGCATATGAGTCAGTTTGCGGACAAATACAGTCAAGAATAATTCCGGTTAAGGGTAGAAAATGGCCTGTGCCCAAATAGACCTACAGGCCAAGATAAAGTTCAGTTATTTAAACACACAATGTTTGGCGTAATCGGCCGCTTCATTGGCGCTCCAATCACCTTTGGGCTTTTCATCCATCTGCTTACACCAGGCTTCACTGCCCACTTCAGGGGCACAAGCACTCAATCCTGCGGCAAAAGCCAGCGCCAGAGATGCAGCAAAAATTTTGGATAATGACATCGAAATTTCCTTATCTGAGTAACTTAATCGCCACAGAATAGCAGAATAACCGGCTTTACCCTATAGGAGGGTTCGGCAACTAGCAGGCCGAACGCTTGGCTATCCAACGAATAGCTTCATCCTTATGCTCCAGCGGATACCAGGCCAGTTCAGCGCTGACAAAGGGCCCCAGCAGGCGCACCGCATTGCCTACCCAGTCTGGGCCGCCGACAAATACCAAGGCATCGAAGGGGGGCAGTTGCACCTCACCGGCTCCCGAGAGTGATGCCATTTCCCAGCCTTCCAACAACACATCTGCCTCTATGTAGAGGCAGACCTGGCCCCACTCCTGGCGGTAGCTCTTGATGGCGGGACGCAGATAGGTGCGGTAATCCTCGGCTGTGATACGGCCGCTGGCAAACAAGCTGATCACGCCTTTGGCAATATCCGGAATTTGACACAACATAAGCAAAACTCCATTGAACCTTCAACACCAGCCAACGGCACGGCATCTGATGACTATGGGTTATCCCCTTATAGTAAGTTTAGCCTTACAAGACTTTCCGCCTCGTCGAGTAAGTAAACTCTCCCATGGGATGGTAATATAGCGACTGCCTCAGAAAACAGCTATTTTGCCATGATAAAGATCTCAAACCGTGTCCAAGTTTCAGAAAATGAAATCGAATGGCAATTTATCCGCTCCAGTGGTGCCGGGGGCCAGCACCTGAATAAGGTCTCCACTGCGGCCCAACTCATCTTCGACATCAAGGCCTCATCACTGCCGGATTTCTACAAGGAAAAGCTGCTGGCCAAGGCGGATCACCGCATCACTCAAAGTGGCAAGATCATTATCAAATGCCAGCAAAGCCGCAGCCAGGACGCCAACCGCCAGACTGCCCTGCTGCAGTTTATCGAGCTGGTCGCCTCAGTCGGCGAAGTGGCCAAGAGACGAATTCCCACCAAGGCCACCCGCGCCAGCCAAAGGCGCCGGGTTGACAGCAAGAAGCAACGCGGTGAAGTAAAATCGCTGCGGCAGAACAAGATCCGCTTCTGATAAGACCAGTCTCGCTGCGGGAATGGACAATAATTGCTGACAACAGGAAGGAATGTGCAGCGATTGTGCGGCTATTGGTCGACAAATTCGACAGCTTTTGCTGAAATCAGGGAGGCACAGATCCAGGTGCGAACTCTCCCTCAAGGCAAGGAAAACAATATGAGCAGTCAGGCAAAAATACTCTTGGTGAATGGCCCCAATCTCAACCTGCTTGGTCGCAGAGAGCCGGAACATTACGGTCATCGGACGCTGGAGCAGTTGGTGCAGGGACTGCAGGACAAGGCTCTTGCCGCCGGAGTGGAACTGGAACATATCCAGTCCAATGCCGAATACCAGCTCATAGAAGCTATCCACAACACAGATGCCGGATTTGTGATCATCAACCCGGCCGCCTTTACCCACACCAGCGTAGCACTCAGAGATGCCCTGCTGGGGGTCGCCATTCCTTTCATCGAAGTGCACCTTTCCAATGTGCATGCCAGAGAGCCGTTCCGCCATCACTCCTTTTTTTCCGACAAGGCCAAGGGAGTGATAGTAGGACTGGGGCCAAAGGGTTATGAGTTTGCCCTGGAAGCTGCCATAGAGGCACTCAAACAAGGCTGAGCAGAGGAAGGTCCGGTCACCCTTAAGTGCTGAGAATGACGATGGACATCCGCAAAATCAAAAAACTGATCGAATTGGTGCAGGAATCCGGCATCAATGAGCTGGAAATTACTGAAGGCCAGGAAGCCGTGCGTATCCGCCGTTTTGGTCCGCAACAACCCCAGGCCAGTTTCAGTATTGGTAATGACAGCGTGCAAGTACTGGCGCCTGTGGCCGGTACCTTTTTGCGCAGCGCCGGCGACCATGGTGTCCCCTTGGTGGAGCTGGGCACAGAAGTTGAGCCGGGCACAGTACTGGGCTATGTGCAGGCGATGAAAGCCCTCAATCCGGTCAAGGCAGAACAGAGCGGCACGGTTAAAGCCATACTGGCAGAAAACGGTGAAGCGGTAGGACTACAGCAAACCTTGTTTGTATTGGACTAATTTCCCCCAATTTAGCTTCACCCCATATTGCGGCTGAGTTGGCGCCGCTGCGTATACAAGGACTCCAACTGGCGACTGATACTCAGTAATTGCTGCCGCAGCAATTGCTGAGACTCGCTCAAAGCCTCGACGGACATCTCGGCCGCCAGTTTGGGGGCCAAATGCAGTATCTGCTGCTCGGCCTGAGTGATTGATTGTTGCTGTACTTCCTTGATAAACAAGAGCCTGAAGCAATCAAAAAATACTGCCAATAACGTCCCCTCATCTATCCTTGCCTGTCTGAAGACAGGGTCATCGGGACGGTAGCTGATGGCGGCAACCAGATTGCACAGGGTTGTCAGCGAAGTCGCACCACCGGATAAACCGCAAGCAGACTGATAGCTTGCCAGAGTGGCAGCCAAGCGCTCGGCAAATTCGGCCTTCTGCCACTGGGCTGCTATTGCATGGATCACGCTCATATCCATCTCCTATAGGGATAAGTCACATAAAAACAGATAATTAAAGCGGTCACTCAAAGTGAGCATTTTCCCAATCGAAACTTTATATATCTCTTAACCGTAAATCAGTCGCATTTACGTCAGTGAAATAAAGTATCTCCGCTGCCGGTATCAGCAAGCTGTTGAAGCTCTGATTTAATCAATAAAATTCACTCATCATTTCACTGCACACAGAAATAGTTTAGAAATCCGCATCCAGAAACGGCATAGTCTTTGGTTAGTGTACAGTATACCTAAAAAGCATCAGGCAAATCTTATTGAGAACCAATTAATAAAACAGAGTAAATTTATAAATTTAGGTAACCTGCATTGGATTATTATCTATTTTTCAATATCTTTTCCATTTAAGGTAAGTATCAACCGAGGCTGTTCACCCACAAACTAATTAAGCCCTCCCAACTAAAGTCACCCATAAACAAATAGCGAACAAAACAATATAAATCAGAGTGATAAATAAACCTCCGTGACATTTCACAGGCACAAAACCAGGCCTGCCAAACTCTGCCCCAAGAACTCCAGCCTAGAAAGGCGTTCAGCTCAATAACAAGTTTGTTGGAATCCAGCTCAGTTTGATAATTGTTTGAGTGACAAATGTGACGATCATCACCAGAAAGAGTGCAGTGTTTTATATGCATATAAAGGTATGGGTATTCCTTTTGGATTAATGTATCCATGACGAATTAGAAAAGTATTTCAAGCAAGATTTAGGCTGGCCTTATTTCTATGCTGATGCATATAAATAAACGGGAGTACATATGATATCCACATTAAAAATATCAGCATTCATAGTGCCGATAATATTATTGTTCCCGGCTGTGAATGCTGCCCCCTGGGCTGATTTAAGCCAAACAGAACTGGAGCAACAACTGGAGCAAAAGTTCAGTGAAGGAAAGTATTCCCCCAAGGGTGCCGACTCCTGCTTGATGTGTCATAAGCGGGATCAGAAAGTCATGGCCCTGTTTCAGGGGGTTCATGGCGCTCTGGACAACAGCCGCTCCCCCATGGCCGGATTACAGTGTGAAACCTGTCATGGTCCCATGGGCAAACATAACCGTGGCGGTAAAGAGCCGATGATAAGCTTCGGCGCGGGTTCAAAACTGTCGAGTGATAGCCAAAACAGTGTTTGCCTTGGCTGCCACAATGACCCCAAACAGATGGCTTGGCACAACAGCTTGCATAACCTGGAGCAGGTGGCCTGCGCCGATTGTCATCAGGTGCATGCGGCCGAGGATCCCATGCTCAACCCTCTGCGGATCAACGAGGCCTGTACCAGTTGTCACACCCGTGCCAAGGCCGATATGAACAAGCGCTCAGCCCACCCTCTCAAGTGGGATCGTATGACCTGTATCGATTGCCACAACCCTCATGGTTCCCTGACTGAAAGCGCGCTGAAACAAACCAGCCTCAATACCACTTGTTATGAATGCCATGCCGACAAGCGTGGGCCAGTACTGTGGGAGCATGCCCCAGTGGTGGAAAACTGTGCCAACTGCCACAAGGCCCACGGCAGTGTTAACGAGTCCCTGCTCAAAGCCCGGGTACCACAGTTATGTCAGCAATGTCACGCCGACGATGGTCATGCAGCAAGGGCGGTGGCCCAGGGTGGCAACAGCGCCTTTGGGGCCGGCAAGAGCTGTTTGAACTGCCACAGCCAAATCCATGGTTCCAATCACCCGGCCGGCAGTTTGCTGTCCCGTTAAGCAGGAGTGTTGAAGATGAGATTTCCTTTGAATCTGTTGACCATGGCTCTGCTGGGGCTCTCAGGCTCAGCGATGGCTGCCGACTTCAGTGTCAACCGCGCCAATACCGACAAGGTCAATACCTCAGGTTTCCAATGTCGCCAGTGTCAGTTGGCTCCCGGCTTAAGCGGTGAAGTGACTGCCAATGCCGGGTACAACGACAGTGATGATATCCATAGTGGAAATGCCTTGGGAGATGGCCGAGACGGCATGATAGCCAGTGTCGATGCCGAACTCGGTTACCGCAGCCAAGGAGGCTATCGCAGCCAGCTTAGGGCCCATGATTTGGGGTTGGATAACGGCTTCGTCAGTCTCAGAACCGGTCACCCAGGTCAGTATCAACTGGCGTTGGATTACCGCAATCTGACGCGCTTTGAAAACAGTGATGCAGCGACTCGGCTGTGGTACGACAAGGGGCTGCTGCAACCCAGCCCCAATCTACGTTATCTGGATCTTGAGCTGGAGCGGCAACAGGCCGGCATAGGGCTGAGCTATGACTTCGGCGCCTTGGCATCACTCGGCAACTTGAGCAGCTATGTGCGTTATGATAGAGAGGAAAAGCAAGGCCACCGCAGTGCCAGCCTGATAACACCAAGGCCGGTCAACTTTGCCTTGCCTGTAGATGAGAGCAATGACAAGTTGCGGGCAGGTTTACAGCTCAGTGGCCACAACTGGTTTACTGAACTGGCCTATCAAGGAAGCCAATACAACAATGATATCAACAACCTGAGTCTGCCTTATGCCGCAGACCTCTACAGCGCTACGCCGGACAACCAGGCGCACCAACTGACCTTGAACGGTCAGTACCGCCTGGCCAGCACGATTTTCAGTGGTCGGATAGTCGCCGGGAGAATGCTGCAGGATGAAGGACTGATCCAGATGACGGGAAATCCTCTGCAGAGCTGGGATGGTCAGGTCAATACCACAGACGCCAACCTGGCCGTCAGTACCGCGGTGAATAGCCGTCTACGCCTGGGCGGACAACTGGATTACCGCAAACGTGACAACGACTCCAGTGTGGCTGAATTTGTCCAGCTTGAACTCAATCCCGTCAGTGGCACCATACGACAAAACCCATTGCTGGATATTGAGCGCCAGAGTGCCCGGCTCAATGCCAGTTATCGCCTGGCACCCGGCTATCGCCTGCAAGGTGGATATGAATTCAAGCAGGTAGAGCGCAGCTATGGCGAGCGAGAAGAAACCCGTGACCATAACCTGTGGGCCAAGCTGGGAATGCAGTTGGTTTCACCGCTGCGGCTGGATCTCAAGGCCAGTTATGGCGACCGCGGCGGCAGTCGTTATCAAGCCGGCGAGCTGACATCCAGTGAAACCAATAGCCTGTTGCGTAAGTACCACCTGGCGGATCGGCGGCGGACGGCCATGGAAATGGGGCTGCAGTATACGCCGCTAAACTGGATGACCCTGGATTTCAACAGCCACTATGCCCTGGATGACTACCGGGACACTGTAATTGGATTGACCGAATCCCGTGACTATGGATACGACCTGAATCTGTCTTTGCAATTGAGTGGACGCTTGAGCGCCTACGGTACGGCCGGTCAACAGTGGATCAGTTCCCAACAAAACGGGGATCAGTTAACGCCATGGCACAGTGACATCAAGGATAACTTTATCTCCCTCGGGGCCGGCATGGCCTACAGCGGTTTGCTGGATGAACGCTTGACCTTGGGGGCTGATTATCAATTTGCCAACTCTGAGGGTAACACCCTGACAGAAGGCGGGGCCTATGACGACTACTACAGCTTTAACCACAGCGTAGAGCTGTACGGCCGCTACCACCTGAACAACGCCATGGCACTGAAACTTACCTATAGATATGAACGCTATTTCGACACAGATGGTAACGATGTCGGGATAGACGCAGTGACAGGTTTAACGACTTTGGGGGTGCTCAACCATAACTACAACGCCCATCAGCTGATGTTGTCCTTCAGCTACCTGCTGCCTGGAGCAAGGCTTACATTGTGAGGATAAAAAAATGGAACGTAGAAACTTTTTGAAGATGAGTGCTGCTCTTGGCGCTGCAGCCACGGTATCCGGCTGTGATTCCAGCTCTAAGGACGCTAACGTGGTGCCTCCCAAGCCTCCGGTAACTGACGAACAACTGAATTGGTCGGCATGCCTGGTGAACTGTGGCTCCAACTGTCCGGTCAAGGTCTTCAGCCGTGATGGGGTCATCACCCGCGTTGAATCAGATCATGAAACCACTGATGAATACGGCGTCAACCATCAGATCCGTTGCTGTCCACGTGGCCGTTCACTGCGTCAACGCACCTATGCAACAGATAGATTGCGCCAACCCATGAAACGGGTCGGTGAGCGCGGCGAAGGTAAGTTTGTTCCTATCACCTGGGAAGAAGCCTATGCCGAGATAGGCTCAAAATTGCAACAGATAGCCCAAGACCAAAGCAAGGGGCCCGAGTCTATCTACATGCACTATGGCACCGGCGCTTACTATGGTTTTGCTGCCAACACCAAAACCTGGGGACGGCTGCTGAATCTGAATGGTGGCTTCCTGGACCACCATTGGGACTATTCCTGGGCCGGCGTTTATGCCGCCTGTATTGCAACCTATGGCGATCAGTGGGATAGCATTGGCGGCACTTCGCTGGATCAAATTGCCAACTCGGATCTGTTTGTGGGTTTTGGCTTCAACCCCAATGAAATCCGTATGAGCGGCAGCGGCGAAGGCTATGATTTTATCAAGTCTCTGGCGGCCAATACCAAGGGCATCAAAGTTTGGATGGTCGAGCCTCGCTACACAGACTCAATGCGCGGTAACGAGGATCACTGGCTTCCCATCAGACCCGGCACAGATGCCGCACTGATTGAAGCCATTATTCATGAAATGATCACCTCAGGGTTTGTCACTCGCGAGGTAAAAGGCTTCCTGGATAAATATGTGGTGGGATTCGACCAACAGTCCCTGGAAAATGCCAAGGCCGCAGTCGCCCTCAACAGCGACGCCTTCATTGCCTCCCATGCCCAGTACATAGATCCGGCAGAGAACTACCACGATTACATCATGGGCGTAGGTAAATTTGCCGCCGATGGTGCCCACAACACCCAGTGGGCCGCCGAAATATGTGGTGTGCCGGAACATAAAATCAAAGCCTTGGCCACAGATATCATGAACGCCAGCGCCCCCTATATCAGCGCCGGTGCAGGTATCAGCCGCCATGCCAACGGTGATCAGGCTACCCGCGCCGTGTACACCCTGGCAATCATGACCGGCAAACTGGGCCGCGAAGGGGTTAACAACGGAGCCATGCCCACCAGCTACAGTTTTGCCGTGCCGGCAATGCCTACCGGCACTAACCCGGTTGAAGTCACTATTCCGGTATTTACCTGGTCCGATGCCATAGTTCGCGGCCAGGAGTTTACCGGCAGCAAAGATGGTGTGCGTATCGCCGGCAGCAGCAACGAGCTGGTGGATCACAATGCCACCACGCTGAAAACCGGCATCAAGGCCATTATCAACTGCGCCGGTAATGCCCTGGTTAACCAACACTCTGACAGCAACGGTACTGCGGCTATTTTGAAGGATGAAAATCTGTGTGAGTTAATCGTGGTCTGCGATTGCTGGATGACACCATCAGCCAAGTTTGCCGACTATCTGTTGCCGGACAGCACCTGGCTTGAATCCAACGACTTTGCCAACGACAGCTATGCTTCGGGGCAGATGGCCTACGCCACCTTTATGAGCAGCGCTTTGAAACCTTTGGGCCAGGCTCAATCCATGTATGAAATCTGCAGCGGTATCGCCCGCGCCATGGGTAAAGAAGCCGCCTATACCGAGGGTCGCACAGGCGAACAATGGTGTGAGCACCTTTATACCCAGACCAAAGCAATGCATCCGGACATCAATTGGCCCGATACTTATGCAGAAGCGCAAAAGGCCGGGGTATTCCGTAAATACATGCCATCTTCGACCATTGCCATGCAGGCCTTTGTGGCCGACCCGGTTGCCAATGCCAGACCAACCATCTCAGGCAAGATCGAGCTGTACTCCATCTCTCTGGCCCGCAAGGCAGCCACCTGGACACTGCGCCCGGGAGATCAAATCACGGCATTACCCAAATATGTTGTGACCTGGGACGGATATCAGGATCAGGAAACGATTGATAAAGGCTTTAATCTGCAATTGTGTGGCTACCATACCAAGGGTCGCACCCACTCCAGTTACCACAATGTGCCCTGGCTGCGCGAAGCGGTGGAAGACGCACTGTGGATGAACCCAACTGACGCTGCTGAACATGGTATTGCCGACGGTGACATAGTCTGGGCCTATAACGAACGAGGCACCATTGAAGTACCGGTGAAAGTGACCCCCAGGGTCATACCCGGTGTTTGTTCCCTGGGACAGGGTGCTTGGTACAAGCCGGATCCGGCAATGAGTACCGGGCCTTCCGGACATACTGTCGATCTAGGCGGTTGCATCAACACTTTGACCAAGTATCACCCGTCACCCATTACCAAGGGTAACCCTCAACACACCAACCGTGTTGCTGTTATCAAGAAAAGATAATAGAGGATCAAAAAATGACTCAGCAAACTCAATATGGATTCTACTTTGACAGCAGCAAGTGCACAGGTTGCAAGACTTGTCATATTGCTTGTAAAGACCGCATGGTTGGCCTGTTACGCTCAAAAGACAACGTCAGGGAACTGGGGGTGGCCGCCTTGCCCGGAGTGATTTGGCGACGGGTGTATGAATACGGCGGTGGCAGTTGGAATCAAAACGGTGACGGAAGCTATGAACAGGACGTATTTGCCCACTACGCCTCCATAGGCTGCAACCATTGCAGCGAGCCTGTCTGTGTTAAGGCCTGCCCCACAGGTGCCATGCATAAACAGCAAGACAAGGGTTTGGTATTGGTCGAGGAATCTTTGTGTATAGGCTGTCAATCCTGCGCCCGAGCTTGCCCTTATGATGCCCCGCAATTGGATACTCAGCGCAAGATCATGACCAAATGCGATGGTTGCCAGGATAGGTTGCAGGAGGGGAAGAAGCCTATTTGTGTTGATGCCTGCCCACTCAGGGCCTTGGATTTCGACACCATGGATAATCTACGGGCCAAATACGGCGATGGCGATGGCCATTTTGCCCCGCTGCCATCACAATCCATCACCTCACCCAACCTGATAGTCAAAGCGCCACGAAATGCCCGCAGCAATGGGCAGATCCTGAATATCAGGGAAGTGTAACCCTCAAGAGAGCAGCCTTGGCTGCTCTCCCTCTTTGGAGTTTTATGGCTATCTCAACCGATACACTTCTCTGTTTGCAGAGTATCGCCAACGTATTGCATAAGGTGTTGTTGGATCTGCCCACGGCAGAGCTGGTTGAACACTTTACGCTGAGCGATATCGCCACGCAGTGGCCCAGGCTGACTCACAGCCAACGCGAATCTTTGGCTTTGAACAAGTTGAGCGACTATCTCAAGCACTGGGATGGAAGCCGTGAGCAACTGATTGCACTGCAATTGGATTATGGCCAGTTATTCAACGGCCCCGGGACTCCGGTTGCGCCGCCCTGGGGCTCGGTTTATCAGTCTGCTTCAGGTTTGTTGAATGGCTCTTCCACCCTAGATTTACTGACTTTTTATCAACAGCATGGGTTGCAGATCCATTTCGATCGCAACGAGCCGGTCGACCATCTGGGACTGATCTGCGTTGTCATCGCCTACCTGCTGGACAAAATGGCGACAGATAATCGAGAACAGTATTCACCAATATTGCAAAGGCTATTGACTGACCATGTCCAACCTTGGGTGCAGCGCTGCCTGTCACTAGCGGAAGAACATGCTCAAACAGGCTATTATCTAGGTTTATCACTATTGGCCAGCGAGTATTTTCGTTATCTGCAAGCCGTGAGTAATGAGCTCGATGAAAGCGACGCCTGAAATCAATATGTTAAATATGGATATAAGTAGATATATAGAAAACATAATGGCATAAGTTAACCTGGTTTTACGGATCGACACCACATTTGTCCAACCGAAGCCATGTTACAATTCTTACAAAGGTTATATTTTGGGTGCGAATAATGTTGACTGCAATCTCACTTGGAGCAGATGAAAAAAAGAAATCGACGCTGTTCTTTCCCGGCGGAGTCAATGATCGCATTGCCGAATTTTTCTATGCCAATGGCGCACCACAGAAATTAAAAAAAGGTGAGCAGTTAAATAAAAATCTATTATTGAACAACTTTATCTATCTCGAAAGCGGTCTGATTTTCTACTCCAAAAGAACCAATGACTTTACCCGGCCAAAATTTTTAAATGCCATATTCCCAGGGCGACTGACCGACTATCATCTGTTGCTGGATGAGGGCTGCACTTGTTGTAAGAATATTCTTGCTGCCAGAGACAGCAAAATCATCACTATAGATAAGAAACTGATAAAAAAGCTGGTGACAGAAGATATCGACCTGTTTATGCAGTTCATGTATGACGCCGCCTATTATACAGAACGCCAGACCGGATTGGCCATTTTCTTGCTGACCTCATCACCGGAAGACAAACTGATCAAGTTCTTATTTGATATATTGGTTGTGCTTCAAGTTCCCTTTGATAAAAATTGGTTAACCATAGATCTTAAATTAACCCGTGACGAAATTGCCGACATATTGCATATCAGTACTATTAAGTTGGACCTCATGTTTGGTCAATTAAAGAAGCAAGACTTGCTTAAACGGGTAAGTAATAAACTATGCGTTAATATCGATATTTTCAGCGACTTATCCCCCTGCCCATTGGGTAGGGAAGATGCCAGAGGCTGTCAGTCGAACAATATGCAAAAGTTCAAGCCGCAAAATATGATAAGTACCAACAACAGATATTAATCTGTTGCCCCATGCCGCCATATGATTCATGGCAGATAATAATCTATATAGCCTGAGAACAACTCGGTTTCGGACTGAATTCATAGCCCCATGAGGAATATTCAGGACGGTGTAAAAGCAACAAAAAAGGCGTCCCATGGACGCCTTTTCGATTGGTTGCAGTGGCAATTATTTTTTGCCCAGCATACCGAAACGCTTGTTGAACTTGTCGATACGACCACCGGTATCAACAACTTTCTGAGTACCAGTGTAGAAAGGGTGACATGCACCGCAAACGTCCAAGTGCAGAGCTTTACCTGCAGTAGAGTTTACTTTGATGACGTTGCCACAAGTACAAGTTGCAGTGATTTCTGCGTATTCAGGATGGATACCTGGTTTCATTGGGTTACCTCAAGTTAAGGCCATGTCGCTCTTCCAACCCGAAGTCGGACACCACATGCGGTTAATATCAAAAGTTCAGGGCGCAGAATAGTACAGTATCTACCCAGCGCTGACAAGTAGGCGACTACATCTGCTCGAACTTTTCTTTGGCGGCCGTCTTATCTCCATAGGACTCCAGCAAGCTACTACTGGGGCAGTACAACTTTGCATCACTGCGAAGGTTGCGAATATTACCGCGACTGAAGGCCTTGGGATTGGCGTCAAAAATGGCCAGCATGGCGCCATAGACGTGGGTATGGCTGTTCTGTGCATAACGGCTGGCCACCCGCCAAAGGGTTTCTGTACCATCGAAATCCAGCATGCATCCCGGCTCACGACTATCAATTGGCAGAGCCTTCACCTGAGGGCCAGGCGCTGCAACCGCTTGAGATGCCGAGGGCACACCAAGGCTTTGAGGCTCACTCTGGGGTTGACCGGCGACATCTTTAACTCTTTGAGCTTGAACGGCTGGCGGTGGCACGACTTTGCTTGATACTGCTGTGGCTTGCACAGCTCTGGCCTCTATCGTTTTGTTTTCTATGGCCTTGTTTTCTATAGCTTGGGTTGACACGGCAACCTGCGGTGACTCAGTCGGCATCTGCTCGGCAAAGACTCTTGCCCGGTTGGAGCGCAGCGCCACAGGCACTGAGGTATCGAACAAGGGCAAGCGTTTGAGTTCATGCCAGCGATTGATTCGGTATTCCCGCACCAGTAATTCAGCCTGCTTGTCGGTCACTTCATCTATCCCCAGCAGCAGCACCATGTAACGGTTTATGGGCTGCACCATGAGTTTTTCCGCCGCACCTTGCTGCCTGACAATAAACTCAAGCCGGGTCATATCCTCACTGTCGGCCACCACATTGACCTTGATCAGCGGCAGATGCCCGAGTTCAAACATTCTTTGATTGATACTGACATGGGCGGTTTCTGCTCTGGCAACAGACGTTAGCAACATGAGTACAAGCATCAGTAAACCCGCTCTCATCCATATCCTCTCTAATTTGATTTGTAGTTACCCAGTTTAGGTTATCCGGCTTAGGTTCTCTGGTTTGGATTCGTTAAGTCAGCACGTTCAAGCTGCGGTTTTTGCGGCTTTTTGTTTCCGGGACTGGTTCTCTCATTCTAGCCTGAGTAAACTGACGGGCAACATGTGCCGTGATTATTTGCGAAAACTCTGACTATGCCGCAGTTTGTAGAAGTTGCCCTTCCCGTTCCCATGCGGCAGAACTTCAGTTACCTGATGCCCAAAGCTTGCCCCTGGCCACTCGAGCCGGGAATGCGGGTGCGCGTGCCCTTTGGCCGCCAGCAACTCATAGGCCTGGTGACAGGCCTGAGTGATGAGTGCGAACTCGAGCCCAAACAACTCAAGCCGGTATATCAAGTGCTGGACAGCGCGCCATTGCTGCCACCTGCGCTGTACCAACTGACCCTCTGGGCCGCCAGATACTATTTCTGCAGCCAGGGGCAGATGTTGACCCAGGCCCTGCCGGTGGCGCTACGCAAGGGTGCCGATGCCGCGCCGGAGAAAATCAGTTATCTGTGTCTGACCAGTGCGGGCCAGGAGGCCACGCTGGAGTCGCTGAAACGCGCTCCCGCCCAACGCAAACTGCTGCAACAGCTCAAACAGGGGGAACTGACCACTGAAGAGGTCAATGCGCTGGAGCTGAGCAAGAGTGCCATCAAGGGGCTGCTGGACAAGGGCTGGGCCGAGCAACGAGAGCGGTCAGTCAGCGCCAATCTTGAATGGCGGCAACAGCTTGAACTGGGAGAAGAAGCTCACAGGCTCAACCCGGAGCAAGCCGTGGCGGTCGCCAGCCTCAATGCCCAGAGCGGCTATCAGTGCAGCTTGCTTGAAGGGATCACAGGCTCAGGCAAGACAGAGGTCTATCTGGCGGTACTGGAAACCATACTCAAGGCTGGCAAGCAGGCGCTGATCCTGGTGCCGGAAATTGGCCTGACGCCGCAAACCATCAACAGGTTCAAACGCAGATTCAAAGTCACGGTTGCCGTGATCCATTCCGGCCTGACCGACAAGCAGCGCCTCGACGCCTGGCGCCTGGCCCGCAGCGGCGAGGCGGCCATCATAATCGGCACCCGCTCGGCGCTGTTCACTCCCATGGCCTGGCCCGGGATCATCATTCTCGATGAGGAACACGACAGCAGTTTCAAACAGCAGGAAGGCGTGGGTTATCACGCCCGGGATCTGGCCGTCATGCGCGGCCATCTGGAGCAGGTTCCTGTACTGCTGGGCAGCGCGACACCGTCGCTGGAGAGCCTGCAAAACGCCCTCAGCGGCCGCTATCAGCATCTGCAATTGGGAGAGCGGGCCGGCAATGCCCTCAAGGTGCGCCAGGGACTGATCGATATCCGCAACCAACCCCTGCAGGCGGGCATGTCACAACCGCTGCTGAACGAGATGCGCCTGCATCTGCAGGCCGGCAACCAGGTGTTGCTGTTTCTCAATCGCCGCGGCTTTGCCCCTGCCCTGCTGTGCCACGAATGTGGCCATCTGCACGAGTGCGATCGCTGTGATGCGTTTTTCACCCTGCACCAATCCCTCGGCGAAATTCGCTGCCACCACTGCGGCAACCAGTATGCAATTCCACGCCAGTGCCACAACTGCGGCAGCACCATGTTGCAGGGTCAGGGTATAGGCACGGAGCAATTGGAGGCGGCGCTCAGCAAGGAGTTTCCCGAGTATCCCGTGGTGCGAATCGACCGGGATACCACCAGCCGCAAAGGCTCGCTGGAACAGCACTTAAGCGCCATTCATCGCGGCGAATACAAGATATTGGTGGGCACCCAGATGCTGGCCAAGGGACATCACTTTCCCGATGTCACCCTGGTGGGGCTGCTCGATGTAGATGGCGCCCTGTTCAGCGCGGACTTTCGGGCCCCTGAGCGCTTCGGCCAGCTCTATACCCAGGTAGCCGGTCGCGCCGGCCGAGCCAGCAAGCCGGGCACTGTGCTGCTACAGACCCATCAGAGCGACAACCCTTTACTCAGGGATCTTATGCACAGAGGCTATGGCGAGTTTGCCCGCAGCCAGCTCAATGAACGCCAGCAGGCACTGTTACCCCCGGCCTGGCATATGGTGCTGATCCGCGCCGAATCCCACCGCGCCGAGGATGCCGATGCCTTTCTGGCTGCCTTCGCCACCATGTTACCCATGGACAAGGATTTTGAAGTGATAGGCCCACTGCCGGCGCCGCTGGATCGCAAGGCCGGCAAGTATCGGCGCCAGTTGTTGGCTCAGGCCAAGGACAGACGCAGGCTGCAACAGGTGTTTGAACAGCTGTTGCCCCAGGCCGAACAGCTGCCCGAGGCCAAGCGCTGCCGCTGGAGTCTGGATCGAGATCCTCAGGATCTGCTGTAACTGATAAGAGTCCGCAGGATCTGCTGTAACTCCCTTGAACGGCTTTAATCCGGCTCAGAATTGACCGTGAGGCCCCTGCTTGTCCTGCGGCTTGCGCAGTAGCTTATAGGTCAGCCAACTGCCGAGCGCCAATACCAGAGTAATCACCGGCGCCGCCATCAACGCCATGGTCAACAGCTTGCTGATCCGCTCCGGCAGAAACGGCATCATATAGCCCAGCGATACCAACAGCCCCACCCAGAAGAAGGCACTCAGAGCCGCAAAAAAATAGAAGGTCTTGATACAGGCCATGCGCACGCCCATCACCAAAGGCAGCAGCGAACGCACCAGCGGCAGGAAACGGGCACAGAAAAGCGCCACCAGCCCATGACGCCCAAGGAGTTTATCCACTGCCGCCAGACTGTCGGGCGGCACCTTGTAGACCCAGCCCTGCACCCTGGGCAGACGATTGAGCAGCCGCCCCTGAACAAATGCCAAATAGCTGCCGCCTGCGGCCGCTACAAACAGCAACAGATACACCAGCAAGGGGTTAAGGATCCCCATGGCCGCCAGGGTACCTGAAAGAATAACCACACTGTCGCAAGGCAAGGGGGCCGCCGGCAGCAAGGCGCTCTCCAGAAAGATAAAGCTGAAGATGCAAACATAGATACTCAGGGCGATACCCGGAGCATGCAGCGCGGTAAAATCCTGCTGCCAAATAGCCTGTAACACTGTGGTGATGGAGTCCAGCATCTTTATCTCCATTAAAACTATCGGCACGCGCCGATGGGGAAATCTTGGATCCGAGAAGGATCGGAGAGACATCATACTCCCCCAAAATGAAGATCAGCGATTCTTAAACAAAGATTCATCCATAATAGTGATCTTAAAAGGCACCCGGCTGCGGCAAACCCAGGCAACAACAAAATTTGCTGATAAAACCGTACAGGTGATAGCAATGTTACCGCCGAAAGCGCTAGAATGTGCGGTTATTCCCCTTTTAACCTTTATCAGTCAGTGTCGATAAAACGCCAATGAAATCACATATCCAATCTTTGCTTGAACAGACAGTAGCCACTTTGAAACAACAGGGGCTGATCCCCGAAGAGACTGCGCCAAGGATTCAGGTAGACCGAACCAAGGATAAGAGTCACGGCGATCTGGCCACCAACCTGGCCATGATGCTGACCAAAGCTGCCGGCAAGCCGCCTCGGGAGCTGGCACAACTGATCATCGACAATCTGCCGGCCTCCGGCCATGTGGCCAAGGTAGAGATAGCCGGCCCCGGCTTTATCAACTTCTTTATTGATGACAATGCCCTGGCCAAACAGCTGCAGGCGGCACTGGCCGACGAGCATCTGGGTATAAACCTGCCCAAGTCGCAAACCGTGGTAGTGGACTACTCCTCCCCTAACCTCGCCAAAGAGATGCATGTGGGCCATCTGCGCTCCACCATCATTGGCGACAGCGTTGTCCGGGCGCTGGAGTTTCTCGGTCACAAGGTGATCCGCCAAAACCACGTCGGTGACTGGGGTACCCAGTTCGGCATGTTGCTGGCCTATATGGAAGAGCTGCGGGCACAAAATGGTGAAAACGCCAACCTGGAGCTGTCGGATCTGGAAAGCTTCTATCGCGCTGCCAAACTGCGTTTCGACGAGTCGGCCGAGTTTGCCACCCGCGCCCGTCAACTGGTGGTCGAGCTGCAATCAGGTGACGAGTACTGCAACAAGCTGTGGCGTGAATTCAACGATATCTCTCTGAGCCACTGCCATGAAGTGTATCAGCGCCTGGGCGTCAGCCTGACCCGCGCCGATGTCCATGGTGAAAGCGCTTACAACGACGATCTGGAACAGGTGGTCAAAGATCTGGATGCCCAAGGCTTGCTGTCTGAAAGTAACGGCGCCAAGGTGGTATTCCAGGAAGAATTCCGTAACAAAGATGGTGAAGCCCTGCCGGTGATCATTCAGAAGGCCGATGGCGGCTATCTCTATGCCACCACAGACCTGGCGGCCATGCGCTATCGCTCGGGTACCCTGCATGCCGATCGCGCCCTCTACTTCGTGGATCTGCGCCAGGCACTGCACTTCCAGCAAGTGTTCAGCCTGGCCCGCACCGCAGGCTTTGTGCGCCCGGAAATGACACTGGAACACATGGGCTTTGGCACCATGAACGGTGAAGACGGCCGCCCATTCAAGACCCGCAGCGGCGGCGTGGTGAAACTGGTTGACTTGCTCGATGAAGCCAATGTCAGGGCGCTGGAGCTGGTACGCAGCAAGAACCCCGACATGGACGAAGACACCCTGGCCGAAATCGCCCGGGTAGTGGGCATCGCCTCGGTGAAATACGCCGATCTGTCGAAGAACCGCGCCAGCGACTATATCTTCAGCTTCGATCAGATGCTGAGCTTTGAAGGCAACACAGCGCCATACCTGCTGTACGCCTACACCCGGGTTGCCGGGATCTTCAAGCGGGCCGAAGGTGTGGATTTGAGCAATGCCGTTATCGCTCTGGAACACGACAAGGAAAAAGAGCTGGGCAACAAGCTGGCCCAATTCGGTGAAATCCTTGCCCGTATGGTCGACAAGGGCCAACCCCATGTGCTTTGTGGTTATCTGTTTGAACTGGCGGGTGCCTTCTCCAGCTTTTACGAAGCCTGCCCTGTGCTGGCGGCCGATAACGAAACCCAGAAGCACAGCCGTCTGCTGCTGTCTCAGTTGACCGCCAAGACCCTCAAGCAGGGCCTGTCACTACTGGGTATCGAGACCCTGGAGCGCATGTAATCCATGGGACGCGATTACGCCAATAGCAAACCCAAGCCCCGCAAGCCTGCCAAGCGGGGCGCTCGCAAGCAACCGCAGCCCAAGCAAGGCTTTCCTGTGCTGTTGCTTGTGGTGGTAGTGGCCGTGGTGGCCGGCTTTGGCTATTTCCTCTGGAGCCTGAAGAGCAGCGCCCCCGAGGCCGAAGTGGTTCAACCTCAGCCACAGACTAAGCCGGTGCCCCAGAAGAAAGACCCCAACGCCCTGCCGCCCAAGCCCAAAGAGGAGTGGACCTACCTCAAGGAGCTGGAAAACAAACAGGTAGAAGTGGATCTGCCGGAAGAGAGCAACAAGCCATCTCGCCCTTATCAGATGCAGTGCGGTTCCTTCCGGGTGCAGTCCCAGGCCGACGAGATGAAAGCCGTGATCGCCTTCCAGGGGCTAGAAGCCCAGGTGCGCAAGGTGCAAGGCACCAGCGGTGTCTGGTACAAGGTGGTACTCGGCCCCTATGACAGCAAGCGCGATGCCGAGCGGCAGCGCCACGTGCTGCAAAGAGCCGGTCTCAACGGCTGTATGATCTGGTTCTGGGAAGAATAAACTCCTCTCAATTTAAAGGCTGCAAACAATAAGATTTGCAGCCTTTTTGTTTTTCAGCACGAAAGCCTCTGCCGGGCACTTGATATTCCCGCCCCCAACCCCATATAGAAAACTATCACCTCATTAGTTGGCCTTGCTGTGCCCCCAATGGGCCGTTTCATGCAGCAGACCCTGGGGATTTGACCCATGACGGACGCGCCGTCCGCCCGAGAAGAGGATCTATCGTGACCACTATCGTATCTGTACGCCGTAATAATCAGGTTGTTGTCGCCGGCGACGGCCAAGTGTCTCTGGGCAACACTGTGATGAAAGGCAATGCCCGCAAAGTACGCCGCCTGTACCACAATAAGGTACTGGCCGGTTTTGCCGGTGGCACCGCCGATGCCTTTACCCTGTTTGAACGCTTCGAGGCCAAACTGGAGATGCATCAGGGGCATTTGATGAAGTCGGCGGTCGAACTGGCCAAAGACTGGCGCAGCGACAGAGCCTTGAGAAAACTCGAAGCCATGTTGGTAGTGGCCGATCATGAAAGCTCACTGATCATCACTGGTAACGGCGATGTGGTGCAGCCGGAGCATGATCTTATCGCCATAGGCTCTGGTGGCAACTATGCCCAGGCCGCGGCGTTGGCGCTGCTGGAAAACACCGAACTGGGTGCCCGTGATATTGCCGAGAAGTCGCTGACCATAGCCGGTGATATCTGCGTATTTACCAACCAGTTCAAGACAATAGAAGAACTGAATTACTGATCCCGAGCGTGAGGAAGCATTATGTCTGAAATGACACCCCGCGAAATCGTCCACGAACTGGACGCGCACATCATAGGCCAACAGAAGGCCAAACGCTCTGTCGCAGTAGCCCTGCGTAACCGCTGGCGCCGCATGCAGCTGGATGCCGGCTTGCGCCAGGAAGTGACCCCGAAGAATATTCTGATGATAGGCCCAACCGGTGTCGGTAAGACAGAGATCGCCCGCCGTCTGGCCAAGCTGGCCAATGCGCCTTTCATCAAGGTTGAAGCGACCAAGTTCACCGAAGTGGGCTATGTGGGTAAGGAAGTAGAGCAGATCATCCGCGATCTCACCGACGCCGCGGTCAAACTGACCCGCGAGCAGCAGATGAAGAAGTGCCGCACCCTCGCCGAAGAAGCCGCCGAGGAACGGGTTCTCGATGCCCTGCTGCCCAAGCCAAAGAGTGAATGGGAGCAGGAAACCGAGGACAAGTCCCACACCCGCCAGGTGTTCCGTAAGAAACTGCGTGAAGGCCAGTTGGACGACAAAGAGATCGAAATCGATGTCTCGGCGCCGCAAATTGGCGTCGAAATCATGTCACCTCCCGGCATGGAAGAGATGACCAACCAGCTGCAGAGCCTGTTCCAGAACATGGGTCAGGGACAGAGCAAGCGCAAGAAACTCAAGATCAAGGATGCCTACAAGCAGCTGGTCGAAGAGGAAGCCGCCAAGCTGGTCAACCAGGAAGATCTCAAAGAGCAGGCCATTGAGCTGGTCGAGCAACACGGCATAGTGTTCCTCGATGAGATAGACAAAATCTGTAAGCGCGGCGAAACCTCAGGCCCGGACGTGTCCCGCGAAGGGGTACAGCGTGATCTATTGCCTCTGGTGGAAGGCTGCACAGTCAACACCAAGCACGGCATGGTGAAGACTGACCACATTCTGTTTATCGCCTCCGGTGCCTTCCAGATGAGCAAGCCATCGGATCTGATCCCCGAGCTGCAGGGCCGTCTGCCGATTCGGGTCGAGCTGGATGCCCTGACCGCCTCTGACTTCAAACGGATCCTCACCGAGCCCCACGCCTCGCTCACCGAGCAGTATGTGGCCTTGATGGGCACCGAAGGAGTCAGCATCGAATTTACCGAGTCCGGTATCGAGCGTATTGCCCAGGCCGCCTGGCAAGTCAACGAGCGTACCGAAAACATCGGCGCCCGTCGTCTGCACACTGTGATGGAGCGGCTGATGGAAGACATCTCTTTCGAGGCCAGCGACAAGTCCGGCAGCAAGTTTGTTATCGATGCCGAATATGTCGATGCTCACCTGGACAACCTGGTTCAGGATGAAGATTTGAGTCGCTTCATTCTCTGATTTTCACCTCAAAAAGCCTCCTTCGGGAGGCTTTTTTACGGCGCTTTTTTGCCTTCGGCGCGCGCATTCTTTATCATCCTCTCCTTTGCCCAAGCTGGAACCCAAGCTATGAAACTGACTCTGCTGACTCAAGAGCTGTACAGCAAGCTCTACCGTGATATTCAGGAATTTCGCGCCACTTTCGACCTGCCGGTCAACTCTCCTGACACCCTGGATGCCAAGGCAGACACACTGCACACCTCGCTTATCAGCGAAGAGCTTACCGAACTGGCCGAGGCCGGTGATAAAGTTGAACAGGCCGACGCCATAGTCGACAGCGTGTATGTGTTGATGGGCCGCTTGGTACACTTGGGCTGCACCCAAGTTGGGGAGCGAGTGGAGATCAGCTACCTGATAGATCTGCTGCTGCAGGTTGCCGCCAACAAAGCTATCGACTTTGAGCCCTGCTGGGATGAGGTACATGCCAGCAACATGAGCAAGGTATGCCGCAATGAGCAGGAACTTGCGGATACTGTGGCTCACTATGCCAAGCAAGGGGTGGAAATTGTCGGCAGCCGTCAGGGCGATTTCCTGATAGCCAAGTGCGCCAAGGATGTGGAAATGACCGGCAAGACAGTGCGCCAGGGCAAAGTGCTCAAGTCTGTCTATTATCGTCCGGCCAACCTCAAGGGTCTGGTTTAGCCCCCTCGAGTTTGCTCAGCTCCCTGTAGGTCATCCATTGTCCTTCAGGGGGCAGGGTCTGACTCATATCCAGCTCAGAGATGTTTTGCGGGGTGACTACCCGGATCTCCGGACTGACCCGCCCAGGCACTTTTTCGCCCTGCAGCAGCCTCACCGCCAAATCAACCGAAATTCTCGCCTGCAGTACAGGTGAGTCTGTCACCGTTGCCATCAACTTGCCCTGCTCAACCAAGGCCATGGTTTGCGGATTACTGTAAAATGCCAACACCCGTCCGGGAAACATTCTGGCCGCCACAGTGGCCGCCACTGCATTGCCCAGTAGATAATCGGCCTGAAAGCGCCGGGTCAGCGCCCGCACCAAGTCGGCCTGCACAAAGGTTTCAGTGACACCATAGCCGCCTTCAATCAGCTCGACTTGGGAACCACTAAGCCCTTGTTTTAGCCCCAGTTCGGCATCCATCACCCAAGCCGCTCCCGAAGGGCCGGGAAACCAGGCCAGGCTGAAATCCTGTCTGCCACTGGCGGCAAACAGATATTGCACCGCGGCTTGAGTCATATCGACAAAAGACACCAACGAGCGACTGTCTACCTGATTGCTGTTAATGCCATTGACCAGATCCACAACTTTGGCGTCCTTGGCCCTGAGCCTCGGCAACTCAGCGTTGAAAAGCTCCGCCGAGACGGCCGCCAGAATATAACCTTGGGCGCCGCGGGCCTCGCATTCATCTAGCTGGCGCAGTTGCCGCTCCGCCTCAGTGTAGCCACCGGCATCATAAATACCTATCTCGACGCCCAGCCTGTCCGCTTCCTCGGCCAAGCCCCAGGCAACACCCCACCAGTAATGATCTTTACCATGGGGCAAAAGAGCACAGAGGCGCCAGGCTTTGTTGGCCCGCACCAGCGGCTTATACAATTGCGCTTCACCATCGGCACGCACCTTAACTGGATACCAGGTTGCCGTGGCAGGAAAAACCAGCAGCAATAAACTGCAGAGGAGATATTTCATCTTTTATTCCCGAGAGTCACTCTATTAACCTTATACCAATCGCCATAAAGTGGTGCCTTGATCGAGCATTCGACTGACTCGGGACGACAGAGAAGCAGAATTCAGCTACAAAAAAAGCAGACCTCCTGGTCTGCTTTGTCAGTGAGTTAAAGTGGTTAGAACTTCACTAGAGTCCCTTTCAGTGCCACCCCGGCCATGATGGCACCGGCGCCACACTCATATTCAGTCTCGCTGGCAAACTCACGCTTCTTGTAATAGGACTGGATATTGACCACAGCGTCCATCCCCTCACGCTCGGCGCGCTCCTGCAACGCCTTTAGCGCACTCAACATCACCCACTCACAGGCTTCGCGATCCGACTTGCCAAAGGCATTGGTCTTTTTATTGGTGATCACCTCACCATAGCTCTTGCTGATCTCCGGGTGAGCCTGAGTGGCAAAATACAGTGGCACATCGTAAAGGGCTTCTTTGGCCTTCTCGGTCTGCAGCAGCTCCTGCACCGGATACTGGGCTATGGTGTCGCGGGCCGCGGCGTTGGCACTGACCATCAGGGCCAGCAGCGCCAGAGCAAGTGATTTTTTCATCTATATCTCCCTATTGCGGCTCCACGCCGCAGTCAAAGCTTTGATTGCAGTCCATCTAAAGATAGGGTCACTCCGCCGGTTGCAGGAGTGACTAATTCGCAATGATACAGGCAGTTACATACACTAGACCAGAAAAAGCTCAAGCCCTGATAAAGGCCGCCATCAACTCACGGGTCAAGTCGGCGGCGGGAATTTCCCGACATCCCTCCGGATTCTGACCACACCAGAGCGGGCTGAAATCACTGCAGTCGCGTGCTTCTGCCGCGGCGCGCAGCGGCGCAATGGCATTGGCCGCCAATGGGAAATCCGGCGCTTGCCCCAAAGGCCCCAACTCACGCATCAAACGGGTCATTATGCCTCTGGCCGGACGGCCACTGTAGAGATTGGTCAGCGCCGTATGGCGATTCATTTGCGGATCTTTCAGCGCTTGGCGATGCAGTTCACTGATCTCGGCCTCCGGGCACAAGAGATAGGCCGTGCCCACCTGCACCCCGGCCGCTCCCAAAGCCATGGCCGCCTGCACTCCGGCGGCGTCGGCAATACCACCGGCGGCAATCACGGGCACCTTCACCGCCTGTACCAGGCGCGGTAACAGGGCAAAGGTACCACTGTGCTCGGTCAAATCATCACTGAGGAAATGGCCTCTGTGACCACCGGCTTCCAGGCCCTGGGCTATGATGGCATCCACGCCTCTGGATTCGAGCCACTTGGCCTCGGCGACGCTGGTTGCCGAGGCAATCACCTTGGTGCCCCAGCTCTTGACCCTGAGCATCAGCTCGGTGGAGGGAAGCCCGAAATGAAAACTCACCACTTCGGGACGAAAGGGTTCTATAACCGCGGCAACCTCGGCATCGAAGGGACGCCGCTCGGCGCCACCGCCGAGATCTTCGACCTCGAATTCACGGTAATAGGGCGCCAGTTGCTGCAGCCAGGCATGCAAACGCTCGACTTGTTCCTCGGGTGGCTTATGGCAGAAGAAGTTGAGGTTTACCGGCCGGTCACTCTGGCGCCTGAAGCTCTCTAGCGCCAGCTTGAGTTTGTCATGGGATAACATGGCGCAGGGAATAGAACCAAGCGCACCGGCGGAAGCGACGGCCAATGCCAGCGGCACGCCCTGGGCGCCGGCCATGGGGGCTTGAATAAGCGGCAATTCAATACCAAAGAGTTGTTCTATCAACATACCAAGACTCCTTCTTGCTTCAGTCCTCAGCGGCGCTATTCCCGCTGCTTGGTTCAATCATCCGGCTGTTCAGACTAACGGTTGGCGGTTGTTTGCGCCAGTAAAAACGCCGCGATAATCGCGGCGTTGACAGTCAAACTCAGTGTCGTTCAGAGCAGGTAATCCATCCCCAAGGCGACAAACAAGGCCATACCCGCCCAGTTGTTGTTGAGAAATGCCTTGAAGCAGGGAGCCCGCTGTCTGTCGTAAATCAGCCTCTGCTGATAAAGCCCAAAGCCGATAAAGGCCAGCAGCCCCACCAGATAGAGGGCACCTCGCTCGGCCACATAACCTGCAGTCATAAAGCAGGCCAGCGCCGCCAACTGAAACAGGCCGATGATCTGCCTGTCGTAACGGCCGAACAGAATGGCGGTGGACTTGATCCCCACCTTGAGGTCATCGTCCCTGTCCACCATGGCATACATGGTGTCGTAGGCGACAGTCCAGAACCAGTTGGCGGCAAATAGCCACCAGGCTTCGACAGGCACTTCACCTGTCTGGGCGGCATAGGCCATGGGAATCGACCAACTCCAGACTATGCCGAGGAACATCTGCGGCATATTGGTGTAGCGCTTGGTGAAGGGATAGATAATGGTCAGCAGCATGCCGACAAGGGAGAGTTTAACCACCAGAGGGTTGAGCAACAGTACCAAACCAAAGGCAAACAGTCCCATGACCACAAACAGGCCCAGCGCTTCTTTGACCGTGACCTCGCCACTGGCCAAGGGCCTGGACCTGGTGCGCTCGACATAGGTATCCAGCTCGCGGTCGGCATAGTCGTTGATGATGCAGCCACAGGCACGCATCACAAACACACCTACGATAAAGATGATCAGCACCTTGAGATCCGGTAAGCCCCCGGCCGCCAGCCACAGCGCCATTAAACAGGGCCACAGCAGCAGAAAAGTTCCTATGGGTCTGTCCAGACGCGACAGACGGGCATAGACATCAATTTTTTCCCTCAAGTTCATCGGTAGGCTCTCCAACACATCTCAGCCTTAAATTTGCCAAGCATTATGACTCAGCAACAGTGTGATTGACACCGCAAAACACGAATTTTCCTACCCGGGCTGTCAACAAGCAGTTAACTTGGCGTAGGCCACCACCAACCACTTGCTGCCGAAGTCATCGAAATTCACCTGCACCCTGGCCTGTGCTCCCTGGCCTTCAAAATTGGTCACTATCCCCTCACCGAATTTGGGGTGCAGCACCCGTTGGCCAACATTGAAGCCCGTGTCGTTGAAGCTGCTTTGCGACTTGCTGAACCTGTTGTTAGCCATGGGAGTTGCCACCTGCGCCTTGAGGCGGATCTCCTGCAGGTACTGAGGCGGGATCTCCTTGATAAAACGCGACGGCCGCGAGTAGTTTTCACGGCCATAGATGCGGCGTGACTCGGCATAGGTGATATACAGCTGTTGCATGGCGCGGGTCATGCCCACGTAACACAGGCGCCGCTCTTCTTCCAAACGATCGCCCTCTTCCAGCGACAACTGGCTGGGGAACAGCCCTTCTTCAACACCGGCCATAAACACCAGCGGGAACTCCAGCCCCTTGGCCGAGTGCAGCGTCATCAACTGCACCGCATCTGTGTGGGCATCGGCCTGGCCTTCTCCCGCCTCCAGCGCCGCATGGGACAGGAAGGCATTCAACTCACCCATGTCCACCAGCTCTTCCGGCACTTCGAAGGTGCGCGCCGCGGTGACCAGTTCCTCGAGGTTTTCCACTCTGGCCTGAGCCTTTTCGCCCTTTTCCTGCTCATACATGGCCTTGAGCCCGGAGTCCTGGATCACTATATCCGCCTGGCGATAGAGGGGCAGCTCTTCGGTGTCGCTGCGTAGCTGCACTATCAAGTCCATAAAGCTGCGCACCGCATTGGCGGCGCGGCCGGCCAAGACCTTCTCTTCCAACAAACGGACGCAGGCCTGCCACAGGGTCAATTGCTGCTGCCGGGCCGTGGTTCTGAGAATATCCAGGGTGCGATCGCCTATGCCTCTGGCGGGAGTGTTGACCACCCGCTCGAAGGCGGCGTCATCGTCGCGGTTGGCAATCAGACGCAGGTATCCCATGGCATCCTTGATCTCCTGACGCTCGAAGAAGCGCAAGCCGCCATAGATGCGATAGGCCAGCCCCTTGTGCAGCAAGGCCTCTTCCAATACCCGTGATTGAGCATTACTGCGATAAAGGATGGCGCAGTCACTGAGACTGCCGCCCTTGTCCTGCCAGTCGCCAATGCGGCCTATGATGAAGCGTGCTTCATCCATCTCATTGAAGGCACAGTAAACTGAGATCGGCTCACCATCGACATCTTCGGTCCATAGCTGTTTACCCAGCCGATCCGGGTTGTTGGCGATAAGTTCGTTGGAGGCCTTGAGAATATTGCCACTGGAGCGGTAGTTTTGCTCCAGGCGAATAGTTTCGGCATTGGGAAAGTCCTGTAAAAACTTGTGCAGGTTTTCCACTTGGGCGCCACGCCAGCCATAGATGGACTGGTCGTCGTCGCCCACTATCATCACATTGGCGCTCTTGCCTGCCAATACTCTGATCCAGGCATATTGAATGGCGTTGGTGTCCTGAAACTCATCCACCAGAATATTGCGGAACCTGTCCTGATAGTGGGCCAGAATATGTTCCTTGTTGAGAAACAGCTCGTGAGCCCGCAAGAGTATCTCGGCAAAGTCTACCAGCCCGGCGCGATCACAGGACTCCTGATACACCTGATAGATTTGCACCAGTTTCTGCTCCATGGGGAAGAGGCCGCCATCCAGATGTTTCGGCCTTAGCCCTTCATCCTTCTTGCCGTTGATATAGCCGGCCACCATCCGCGGCGGATACTGTTTCTCATCCAGATTCAGGCTTTTGAGGATGCGCTTGAGCAGGCGGAGCTGATCATCCGAGTCGAGGATCTGAAAATTTTGCGGCAGGCCGGCATCCTGCCAGTGAGTGCGCAGCAGACGATGGGCCAGACCATGGAAGGTACCGATCCACATGCGGCCCATATGGTTGCCGACTATCTTCTCCACCCGTTCCCGCATCTCAGCGGCCGCCTTATTGGTAAAGGTCACCGCCATAATGGAGTATGGGCTCTGGTTTTCCACCTGCAGCAGCCAGGCAATCCTGTGAGTCAGTACCCGGGTCTTGCCGCTGCCGGCACCGGCGAGCACCAGCATGCTGGATTGAGGTGCGGCTACCGCCTCACGCTGCTTGTCATTCAGGCCATCCAATAAAGAAGATACGTCCATTCGCGCCTCCACAAAAACGAGCGCGCATTATAGCAGGAAAGACCCATAGCTCCTACGTGCCTTGGCAGGCTACTGACTGAACTGGACTCAGATGCAGTGGGCACAGCAGAGTCGGCTCCATCTGTATTCCTCCTGCTTTGACCACAAACAAGACACTGCATTTGGCATTGATATTAAATCATTACTAAATAATGACTTAACAATATAAACAATCGAAAATACTAAAAATTAAAACAATTACCTATTAAATTGCCACAACTCACAGTTTACATCCGGACAAACACCTAGGATCTTGAAACATTCACTATATATTTCATACATTTGTTTTGGAGCCGGGTTGTGAACCAAGCCATCTTTTCCAATCTTTCTTTGCGCAAGTTGTTGATCACCTTGTTTGCCGCGCTGCTGGCGCTGTTTTGCCTGTCATTGGGCACCATTGCCTATCACCTGCAGGAGGTGAAAAGCCAAATAAGCCTGCTGGAGCGGGAGTACCACAGCAATGATCAGGCTGCCTCTTTGCTGCAACTGGTATCCGGCCTCAGACGGGAACAGCTGGGATACAGCTTGAGACGGGTACTGAATGCCCCCATGAGTGAGGAGTCACGTCAGTACCTGCAGGATCAGACCCTGACGATCAACTCGGCGCTGGCGCAACTGAAACAGGGTGCCGGACAAGATACCCTGGTGCAACTGCACAAGCTGGATGCGCCACTGCAAGCCTTTATGGGACTGCATAAACAATTTTTGGATCGAGACAGCAGCGACCTGCCGGAAAACACCGCCAACATGCTGACCTCCATGGAGTCGTGGCATATTTACAACAATGTCGAGACCGAACTCAAAGCCTTGATGGAACTGGAAACCAATAAGGTCAGCTCTGCCAGAAGCGCCAGTGAACAGGCAATTCAATCCCTCAGCAGCAGTCTGGTCATCGTCTTCTGCCTCTTTGTGACTCTGGCATTGGGAGCCGGCTGGTTCCTGCTGCGACGTATCTTTATCCCCCTTGGCGCCACTACCCAAGTGCTGGAGCAGATAGCCTCTGGCGATCTCGCAACCGAAATTCCGATGGAAAAATTCAGCAGCAGCGAGTTCAAACACCTGGCCGAAACCCTGGGACAGATGCGTAACACTCTGCATGAGATGATTTCCCAGATAGGCGCGGCCTCGGTGCAACTGGCCGCCGCCGTGGAAGAGATGACTACAGTCGCCGCCGAAGCCGCCGAAGAGATGCAGCAACAGCGCTCTGAGGTCGATCAGGTGGCTACCGCCATGACAGAGCTGCAGAGCTCGATTGCCGATATCTCCCGCAACACCACCCAAACCGCCGATCAGGCCAACCAAGGGGTGCTGGCCACCACAGAGGGCCAACAAGTGGTGCTGCAGACACTGGATACCATTCAAAGCTCGGATGCAGAAATCACCGCCGCCAGCGAAGTGATAGGCCAGTTGCAAAAAGACTCAGATTCCATTGCCATGGTGCTGGAAGTGATCGCCCAGATAACAGAGCAGACCAATTTATTGGCCCTCAACGCCGCCATCGAAGCCGCCCGGGCCGGTGAGGCAGGAAGAGGCTTTGCCGTGGTGGCCGATGAAGTGCGCACACTCGCCAGCCGTACCCAAAGCTCGGCGCTGGAAATCAAAGGCACCATAGAACAGCTGCAGCAAAGAGCTCTGCACGCCAACGAAGTGATGCAAAAGAGCCGCGAGCGGATGCAAGGCAGTGTTCGCTGCGCCAATGAGGCCAGCGATGCGATTGAAAGGATCAGTGCCGCTATCGGCATCATCAACGACATGGCGATTCAGGTGGCCAGTGCCACCGAGCAGCAAACAGCGGTTACCGGTGAGTTGGGGGTCAACATCACCAATATCAGTGATGCCGCCTCCAAGGTGTCCATGGGGACGGGGCATGTGTCTCAATCCAGCCAGGAGCTGAGTCAGTTGGCCCACAACCTGGCGCATTTGATCAGCCGTTTCCGCACCTAAAATGAGATCTTCGTCACACTCATGCGGCCACGACGGCCGCATGATAATACCATTCCAACTTGGAGAGACTGACTATGGGATATTCAATCAAAGACTTGGTATATAACGGTGAAACTCATGGGGTGCACAACTGGTCGACACTGGAAGGCAGCCAGTTTTACTGGCATCCGGATTGGCTGCATATCGCCGAGGATATAACCGGCCACAAGGCAACGGCCCATATTCAGGCCAAAGCCGCCAAGGCCAGCCATGAGGAGGCGAAGGCCACCATAGTCCAGCACCTCAACGACAAAAAGTAATCTTAAATAAGCCTCCCACGCGGAGGCTTATTTATTCTTGGGCTAGTGCCCGGACGCTATTGCCTTACGGGCAAGATTATCCACCCAGGCTGGAGCGATAAGGCGGACAAAACGCCCCAGACGACCACGCCAGGAGGTAATCAACATTCGCCCCCGCCCGGCTATGACCGGCAGCATCATCTGCGCGCATTCTTCGGCGGTCATGATCTTGCTCTCTGCCATGGGAGAAGTTCCGAGCGGTTTACCCTCTCCATCCAGCGCCCGCCGGTGGATCTCGGAGACCACAAAGTCAGGACATATCACGGTCACAGCAACATTGTCCTCGGCCAACTCGATTCGCAGTGAATCAAAAAAGCCCACAACAGCATGTTTGGAGGCGGCATAACCACTGCGGGTTGGCACCCCGGTCAGACCGGCCACGGAAGCCACCACCACCACTTGCCCTTGGGAAGCCTTCAGATGCGGCAATGCTGCATGGGTCAGCCAGGCCGGTCCCAAATAATTGACCCGCATCAGCTGTTCAAGAATGTCCAGTTGCTTGAGTTCATCGAAGCGGCTCCACATGGTCATGCCGGCATTGTTGATCAGTATATCCAGCCGGCCGAAACGTTCGATAACCGTGGCTATCAAGGCTTCACAGTCCTGTTGTCGCCCGACATCACTACAAACCACCAGTGGCGCACCGCCAACCGACTCGACCTCCATCGCCAGGGTACGCAACCTGGATTCATTGCGGGCACTGAGTACCAGTTGTCCGCCAAGCGGCGCCAGTGCCAGAGCGAGCGCCCGCCCAATACCTTCCGAGGCGCCGGTAATCACTATGACCTTATAAGCAAGTCCTTCCATCTGCAGTCCATTGTCAGTCGAAGTTATCAGGCTAAGCTCGCATACTCCTCCTGCAAGTGCAATCCCTGCTGCCGGCGCTCATGGCGCTTCTCCCATTGCAAAAACTGCTCCAGAGGTTTGGGGCGCCCAATGGCGTACCCCTGGGCATAGTCGACCCCTATCTCCAGCAGCTTATCCATGATCTCCTGGTTTTCGACAAACTCAGCCACTGTCTCTATGCCCATGACCCGGCACACATCGTGAATCGATTTGACTATCGCATAATCCCTGGCATTGGTCGCCAGATGCCGGACAAAGCAGCCATCTATCTTCACATAATCCACCGGCAGCTCCCGCAGGTAGCCGTATGAAGCAAAGCCACTGCCAAAGTCGTCCAGAGCAAAGGCAAATCCCAAGCGGCGCAATTGGTTGAGCATCTCCATCGCCCGGGTTCGGTTCTGAATAGCACTGGTCTCTGTGATCTCAAAGCAGACACAGGAGCTGGGAATGCCATAGCGTCCCTGCATCTCGGCGATGTAATCCAGCATACCTTCACTGCCCAGGCTGTTTCCCGAAAGGTTGATGGAGATACAGATCTCCGGCCATAGCTGAGGATGCTCGGATAGCCAGAGGAACGCCTTGCGGATCACTTCCCTATCGACTTCCGGCATCAACTTGAACCGCTCCGCCGCCGCAATAAACTGTGCCGGAGGCAGAATACGACCACTGTTGTCGCGGATCCGCAGCAAGATCTCCAGCCTTTGACGGCGACAGCAGCCGTTGAGTCCTTTAATCGGCTGGAAATAGAGCAGCAGCTCTTTATCCTCTATGGCTCTGGCAATACGCACCGCCCACTTGGGGGCATTGCGTTCATTGGCCAGCTCTTTGTTGCGATCATCGAAGAAGTGAATTTGACTACTGCCCTTGCGCTTGGCCGCCAGACAAGCGATATCGGCATCCTTGAGCAGCTCGGCGGGCGCAGAGCAAGGGCCTCTATGGAAGGCCACGCCACAGCTGACCCCGACTCGGTAATGGGCGCCGCCACAGGGCAAGATCTGCAGACAAACCTGCCTCACCACCTGCTTTAAGAACCTGGCAACTTCCAGAGCACTGCGGTTACGGATAGCCAAGCCAAATTCATCACCACCGAGTCTGGCCAACATCTCGTCACCCTGCAGACAGGACTCTATGGCTCTGGCAACCATGACCAGCATCTGATCGCCGGCGTCATGGCCGCAGTTGTCATTGATAAGCTTGAACTGCTCCAGATCCAGATAACAGAGTGCCAGGGTCTCGGCGCCTTCGGCGTACCCCGGCAGCCGCTCTTCAAAGGCGCTGCGGTTGTAAAGCCCGGTAATACCATCGACACTGGCCTTCAACCTCAGTTGCTGTTTGAGGGTTTCCTCCTGGGTAATGTCCCGCAGCACAGTCACCACGCCTATCACCTGGCCCTTGTGATTGCAGAGGTTGCTGACCGCCCGCTCCATGATTCTCGGCTGCTGCATCTGCAGAGTGACCTTGCTGTATTCGGGAACCCGGCTGCCGCTGGACATAAAGTTGAGCAGTTCTTCGTCCAGTTGATTATCGCTCTTGAGCAGGGTATCCAGAGTCCGCCCCAAAGCCTGTTGACTGCGCAGCCCGAGCAGGGATTCCGCCTGAGGATTGAGATAGATAACTCTGGCCTTATTGTTGGTGAGGATCACGGCTTCGGCAATGGATTCCAGGGTGATTCGGGAACGCTCTTTCTGCTGAAAAATCCGCAGCAACAGGTTATTGATCCTGTCGGCCAACACCTTGAACTCGGCGCCGCCGCTGCCGCTGACATGGGTATAGCGTCTGGCGCTGGGATCTATCTCCTTCAGCTCTGTCATCAAACGGTCGAAAGGTTTCAGCAAGCCGCGTCGCAGCCAGAGATAACCGGCGGCCACCATCAGCATGCCGCCTAGCAATAGCAGCATGACAACCAACAGGCTTTGCCATTCCAGCCGCTCGAAGGCGTCTCTTTGTTGTTTAACCTGCAGCGCCAGCACAGGCCCAATAAGGGTGGGTACTTGGATTTGACTGGCCAGCTTAAGATGTTGCCCCGGGCTCACCTGCTGTTGCAGCGGTGCCAGCGCCACGGAATGGATAAGGTCAGCCTGTCCCAGGCTCTGCAGGTGCGCAGGGGTCAGTAAACGAGTGACTATCAGAGCTTCGTCATCATCGAAACGATAGAACCCCAGCTGCAAAGGTTGCTCATTGACTATCACGGCGCCAAAGGCTTCCTTGTCCAGGGTGGAGAAGAGTCCGGCGGGAGGGATTATCTGCCCGGACACCCGGGTCTTGCCGTCTGCCAGCGCCGTCACCTTACCCTGATGCAGATGAAACAAACTGATATTGGAAGACTGCAACCCCTCCAGCCAACCTTTCAGCAGCGACTCGCCCGGCGTTTGAAGAATGGGAACATAGAGGCGCGCCAGTTGTAACAGGCGCCGGGACTCACGGGTAAACTGCTGCTCAATTCCGACATACTCATGCTCCAGCGTTTGCTGCCGGAACTGACCCAGACTGTATTCAAACCAAAAATTCAAACTGTAGGCGACCGCAAGCAGGGCAGGAATACAAAACCCCAGGATAAATACGCCTATTTTTTTGCCAATGTGCATCTTAAACCACGGCTGATTGTTACCGGATACCAAGAATGGCCGGACTCCGGCAGGCAACATACCTCATTTAACGTCCGGTTAAAACTCTTGACTGGCGTCATTGCCCGTTTGCCGCCACTTTGCCCGCGACAAACTGCACCAGCTTGCCCTGACTGTTATCCAATTGTGTTGATTTGGCGCAGTAAAAGGCGGTTAGGTATGTGCTTTTGAGCACAATTTGCAAAATTGAAAATCACAATCGCTGCAGATTAGCCATTCCCCGCCCCGAAAAAGTGAAGTTTTCGTGATAAACCGGCGACCTTGAGGTGAACTCCAGGGTAAACACTGGACTTATCCCCATAAGAAGGAGCAAGCCGATGAAACCCAAGTTACTACTACCACTGCTGTTGAGCACACTGCCACTGAGCCAGTTATCCCAAGCCGCCCAGTTGGAGATAAGTATCAACAACCTGACCCATGGCAACCACTTTACCCCCTTGCTTATCGCCGCCCATGACGGCAACAGTCACCTGTTTCAAGCCGGAGAGCCCGCAAGCTCTGCCCTGCAGAAGATGGCAGAAGGCGGAGATATCAGCGAACTGCAACAGGCAGTCACAGCCAACAACGGCGTGATTGTGGCCAACCCAGCCGCCGGCTTACTGGCCCCTGGTGCCAGGGTTGAAAAGGTAATGCTGGATAGTGGCGCCCTGACCCATCTGAGTCTGGTGGCCATGTTGCTGCCCACCAATGATGCCTTTGTCGGCTTGGACGGTTGGGAAATACCCAGCACTCCGGGCAGCTATACCCTCTATCTCAATGCCTATGATGCCGGGACTGAAGCCAACGACGAGCAGATAACCGGTGGCGGCGCGCCTGGAGTTCCCGGCATTCCGGCGGCGCCCGATGGTATGGGCGGCCAGAACGGCACCGGCGTGATGGACGACTCGAGCAATGACAGGGTGCATATTCACCCGGGACTACTCGGGGATACAGATCCCAATGGCGGCATCAGCGATGTCGACAGCCGTATCCATCGTTGGCTGAACCCGGTTGCCGCCTTGATCGTTACCGTCAAGTAAAGGAGCGGCAGATGAACACTACAAGCCCTAGAGAACCGACTCAGGCCCGAGTCTTTGCCCTGTCCCTGGTGCTGATACTGGCACTGGTAATGCTGACAGCCTGCTCGGACAATGACCATCCCGGCACGCCACCCCAGCCACCGGAACCTGAGCCTGCTACCAGCAAATTCGATATCCGGGTGACCAACCTGACCGCTAACCAACCTCTATCACCTATCGCCCTGTTGACTACCGACAAAGAGCTGCAACTCTGGCAAAACGGCTCGCCGGCAAGCCTGGCACTCGAGCGACTCGCAGAAGGTGGCGACAACAGCGAGTTGGCCAATATCAGCGGAGTCCACACACTGATGAGCGCCGAAGCTCCGCTTGCCCCCGGGATGACCCAGGACTTCAGCCTGAACCTGACCTCAGAAGAGAATATGACCTTGGCCCTGGTCACTATGCTGGTGAATACCAATGACGCTTTCAGTGGCATTCAGCAGGTAGACCTGAGTAACCTGGCAGCCAATGAGAGCTTGCAACTGCTTGCTCCCGCCTACGATGCCGGCACCGAAGCCAACTCAGAAACCAAAGGCAGTATTCCCGACCCGGCCGATGGCGGTGAAGGCTTTAACAGTGCCAGGGATGATGTCGATAGAGTACATCTCCATCCTGGGGTTATCTCGGCCGATGACGGTCTGGCCGACTCGGTCTTGGCGCCCTCGCACAGGTTCGATAATCCGGTGCTCAAGATAGTGATCTACCGTAAGTCCTAGTCTTCAGCGCTTTGCACCCAAGATAAGAACCTGAAAGAAAAACCCGCGGCGCCGGGTCAACTCCAATACCCAGAGTTGATTCGGAGCCCAAGATGATCCCATCCAGCACACCGCAGATCCTGCTGCTTGCCCATGATCACAGCCTGGCCGATATCCAACGCCTCAATCTCGAGACTCTGGACTGCCAGCTATGGCAAGCGACGAGTTTTCAACAGGCCAGAAGACTGCTGGCGAGTAAACCTCTGGCCCTGTTGATCATGACACGCCAACTGCCTGACGGTGACATGCTCGGCCGTTGTCAGATGCTCAGGCAAGAGTATCCGAATCTGCCGCTATTGCTTCTGGGGGAGTCCGACAACGAGGCCGATGTGGTTCTGGCTCTTGAGGCCGGTGCCGATGACTACCTGCTTCAAAGCTGTGGCACTTTGGAGATACGTGCCCGGATCAGGGCCTGGCTCAGACGGGGCGAATACATCAAGCTGCCGGGTCAGCAACTCGAATTCAACGGCCTCAGCATCAATAGTGCTACCCGTGAGGTCAAGGCCTTTGGCCGGCCACTGCAGTTAACCGCCAGAGAGTTTGATCTCTTGCTGTTTATGGCCAAGCGGCCGAGACAGGTATTCAGCCGGATGCAACTGTTGCAAGGCGTTTGGGGTTCAAATTACGCGGGCTACGAACACACGGTCAACAGCCATATCAACCGCCTGCGCACCAAATTGGCCGCATGTCCCAAGAGTGAGCCCATAGTGACCACCGTATGGGGGGTGGGATACAAGTTTTCACCACCCGAGCAGGCCAGCCATTACTGAAAAAGCAATAAAAAAAAGCCCGCACTGCGGGCTTTTTTATTGAGCGAATGCTTACTTGTGGTACTGGGCAGACAGCTCGTGTACCGACTTGACGAAGGCTCCGGCGTGCTCAGGATCCACATGCTGGTGGATACCATGACCCAGGTTGAATACATGGCCCGTACCTTGACCATAGCTGGCCAGGATCTGTGCCACTTCCTCACGAATACGCTCAGGAGATGCGTACAGAGTCGATGGGTCCATATTGCCCTGCAGGGCCACCTTGTCACCCACACGCTTGCGGGCATCGCCAATGTCTATGGTCCAGTCCAGACCCAGAGCATCACAGCCGGTTTCAGCCATGGCTTCAAGCCACAGACCACCGCCTTTGGTAAACAGGGTCACTGGTACCTGACGGCCTTCGGCATGACGATTCAGACCATCGATTATCTTCTGCATGTAACGCAGTGAGAACTCGCGATAGGCCGCATGAGACAGCGCGCCGCCCCAAGAGTCAAAGATCATCACGGCTTGAGCGCCGTTGGCAATTTGGGCGTTCAGATACAGGGTTACGGAATCGGCCAGCTTGTCCAGCAGCATGTGCAGGGCGGCAGGCTCGGCATACATCATCCGCTTGATCTTTTCGAAGGCCTTGCTGGAACCACCTTCAACCATATAAGTGGCCAGTGTCCATGGTGAACCGGAGAAACCGATCAATGGCACTTCACCCTTGAGTTCACGGCGAATGGTGCTGACGGCTTTCATCACATAACCGAGCTCATCTTCCGGATCCGGGACAGCTAGCTTCTTGATGGCTTCAATGGTGTCGGTTGGACGCTCAAAGCGAGGGCCTTCACCGGCTTCGAAATACAGGCCCAACCCCATGGCATCAGGCACAGTCAAAATATCGGAAAACAGGATTGCCGCATCCAGTTCAAAACGACGCAGCGGCTGCAGGGTAACTTCACAAGCCAGTTCGGCATTACGGCACAGCGCCATAAAATCACCGGCTTCGGCGCGGGTAGCGCGATATTCTGGCAGATAGCGGCCAGCCTGGCGCATCATCCAAACTGGGGTAACATCAACAGGTTGCTTGAGCAGCGCACGTAAATAACGATCGTTTTTTAATTCTGCCATTGGGCTTATTCCTACTCCGATTGAGATCTGCTGGGGCGGTAGTTTAGCATTTGCGGCTGTATTGTAACCTGTGTCTGAGTATTTATGTGACCACAGGCATGGATAAATACTATTCCAGTGAGAAGTTTGCGTACTGCCAAGCCATCCAGGCCGCTCCACAGGCAAACTGATAGGCACCAAGCCATGGGTGTGAACCAAAAGCAGTAATCAAACAGATAAACGGAATACAGGGGAACTTGATGAAGCTCAAGACTTGCCGACACAATCGGCCCGGGATCACATTCTCACAACAAAAGTATAAAGATTGAGGCGTCAGACTAATGTCTTATGACAGAAAAAAGTTGCACAGGTTCCCACCCTTTGGTATAAAAAGTCTGCGCTAGCAAGAACAATCAAGAAGCTCGTCACATCGAGCCTGTTAAAACTTTCCTCGCCCAGCTGTAGTTTCTACCGCTGGGCTTTTTATTTCCCATTCCACGCCTGGATACACAATTTAACATTTGAGTTGTTTTTGTATACAAAACAACTGGTTTGTCCATGTGTAAAAAAGTCGTCTACACACCGAAAAGAGTTGATCACTGGCTAACTTGTCACCTAAATTAGGAACAAGTGCGGCGATAAGGATGAGAAGATCATGCTGAAACAACTTGAACAGGCCGAGCAAAAATGGGGCGGAGCCAATGCTCTGGTGGATCAATGGTTGAACAACCGCAGAAAGTTACTGGTTTATTACTGTAAGTTGGCCGGACTGGCTCCTTATGAAAACCGTGACAAGTCCCTGCCCTGTGTCGATCAGGTTCGCAGCTTCTGCAATCTGCTGGTGGATTATGTCTCGGAAGGTCATTTCGAAGTCTTCAACAAGGTAGTCGACGCCTGTGACGAACAGGGACAATCGAACAAGGCACTGGCACAGCAGTTGCTGCCGAAGATTGTCGAGACCACAGATCAGGCCCTGGACTTCAGCGACAAGTATTCCGAGCTGGAAAGCGACGATCTGCTCTACCAGCTGGATAAAGATCTCGCCGAACTGGTGCACGCCCTGGAGACCCGCTTCCAGTTGGAAGACAGAATGTTGGAAGTGCTGCACAATAAGAAGTTGGCACCGACCATCAACTGATCCCTTAACGAGTCTGCAGCTTATCGCCGTTCCTTGCGCCTTATTGCACTCGCTTTCAGCTCGTTTCAGACACAAAAAAGCCAGCTCTATGAGCTGGCTTTTGTTATTGCGATAACTTAAACCGCTGACTGGAAGATCACTTCACCGGCTTTCTTGGTGTAAGACTCCAGTTGGTCGAAGTTCAGGTATCTGTAGGTATCGGCCGCTGTTGCGTCCAGTTCCTTGGCATATTCCTGATACTCTTCAGGGCTTGGCAAACGTCCCAGCAGCGCTGCAACGGCAGCCAGCTCGGCAGAGGCCAGATACACATTGGCACCTGTACCCAGGCGGTTCGGGAAGTTACGGGTAGAAGTCGAAACGACAGTCGCGCCTTCGGCAACCCGTGCCTGGTTACCCATACACAGAGAACAACCCGGGATCTCGATACGGGCACCGACGCGGCCGAAGATACCGTAGTAACCTTCTTCGGTCAGCTGATCCTTATCCATTTTGGTTGGTGGAGCAATCCACAGACGAGTCGGCAGCGTCTTGGCAAACTTGTCCAGCATCTTACCCGTGGCGCGGAAGTGACCTATGTTGGTCATACAGGAACCAACAAACACTTCATCAATCTGGGTGTTGGCTACCTGAGACAGCAACACGGCGTCATCGGGATCGTTCGGTGCACACAGAATAGGCTCTTTGATCTCATTCAGATCGATCTCAATAACCGCTGAATACTCGGCATCCTTGTCGGCTTCCATCAGTTCAGGGTTCGCCAACCACTCTTCCATGCCCTTGATACGACGTTCTATGGTACGGCGGTCGCCGTAGCCTTCGGCGATCATCCACTTGAGCATGACTATGTTGGAGTTCAGGTACTCGATGATAGGATCTTTATCCAGCTTGATGGTACAACCGGCGGCAGAGCGCTCGGCAGACGCATCAGACAGTTCGAATGCCTGCTCAACCTTGAGGTGCTCCAGACCTTCGATTTCGAGAATACGACCGGAGAAGATGTTCTTCTTGCCCTTCTTCTCAACGGTCAGCAGACCCATTTCGATGGCCTTGTGCGGAATCGCATGCACCAGATCACGCAGAGTGATACCAGGCTGCATCTTACCCTTGAAGCGCACCAGCACAGACTCAGGCATATCCAGTGGCATAACACCGGTAGCGGCGGCAAAAGCCACCAGACCGGAACCGGCTGGGAAAGAGATACCGATTGGGAAACGGGTGTGCGAGTCACCACCTGTACCTACGGTATCAGGCAGCAGCATGCGGTTCAGCCAGGAGTGAATAACACCGTCACCTGGACGCAGGGAAACACCGCCGCGGTTCATAATGAAGTCAGGCAGAGTGTGGTGCGTATTCACATCTACAGGCTTGGGATAAGCGGCAGTGTGACAGAAAGACTGCATGGTCAAATCGGCGCTGAAACCGAGACAGGCCAAGTCTTTCAGCTCGTCACGTGTCATAGGGCCGGTAGTGTCCTGAGAACCGACAGAAGTCATCTTGGGTTCACAGTATTGGCCGGGGCGGATACCTTCTACGCCACAGGCCTTACCTACCATCTTCTGCGCCAGGGTATAACCCTTGCCGGTATCGGCAACGTCACCTGGACGCACGAAGACATCGGAGGCTTCCAGACCAAGTGCTTCACGGGCCTTGTCGGTCAGACCGCGGCCGATGATCAATGGAATACGGCCACCGGCACGCACTTCGTCCAGCAGCACATCAGTCTTGAGTTTGAACTCAGAAATCACTTCGTCGCTGTCGTGACGGGTCACTTTACCGGCATAAGGGTAGATGTCGATAACATCGCCCATCTCCATATTGCCCACATCCAACTCAATCGGCAGAGCACCGGCATCTTCCATGGTGTTGAAGAAGATAGGGGCTATCTTGCCACCGAGGCAGAAACCACCGGCACGCTTGTTGGGCACGAATGGAATATCATCGCCCATGAACCACAGCACAGAGTTGGTCGCCGACTTACGGGAAGAACCTGTACCGACCACGTCGCCCACATAAACCAGTGGGAAGCCCTTGGCCTTGAGTTCTTCAATCTTCTTGATTGGGCCTACTACGCCTGGCTGATCCGGCTCAATACCTTCGCGGGCGTTTTTCAGCATCGCCAAGGCGTGCAGTGGGATATCGGGACGTGACCAGGCATCAGGAGCCGGAGACAGGTCGTCGGTGTTGGTTTCGCCTGTGACCTTGAATACGGTCAGAGAGATTTTATCGGCCAGCTTGGGACGGCTGAGGAACCACTCGGCATTGGCCCAGGACTCAACCACTTGCTTGGCATAGGCGTTACCCGCCTTCATCTTCTCAACCACATCGTGGAAGGCATCGAACATCAGCAGGGTATGGGACAGAGCCTTAACTGCCAGCGGGGCCATCTGCTCGTTGTCCAATTGGCGGATCAGGGGTTCGATGTTGTAACCGCCCTGCATGGTACCCAAGAGTTCCAGCGCACGCTCGGCGCTCAGGATTGGGGATTTCACCTCACCCTTGGCAACGGCATCCAGGAAACCGGCCTTAACATAGGCGGCTTCGTCAACACCTGGGGGAATACGATTTTCGAGCAGGTTAAGAATAAATTCTTCTTCGCCTGCAGGTGGGTTTTTCACTAATTCAACAAGCTCAGCCACTTGATGTGCATCCAATGGCTTAGGGACTACGCCCTCAGCAGCACGCTCTTCGACGTGTTTACGATATGCTTCTAGCACGGCAACATTCCTCTTTGTTAGGCGCTCTTACGACTGCACGTCTTCATGAATGAAGCTGACAGCCCCACAGGATCGACCCGTAAATTCCGGCCTGCAGTATACTACAGCTTTGCAAAAGTATGAATGAGATCACACTAAGGCAACTGAGAAATCGTGGCAAAATCCCAAGGTCGGCGACACACTAAGCCCCTCATTAAACAAAGGAAATTAGACAATAGTTTGAAAAAATGATTTTTTCATTTAAATACAAATAATTAGATTGTAGTAATCGAATTAAATTCAAACGCCTTCAGCCAAGCATCTCCTAATCTCCCCTGCCGGGATAATTTTGCATCCCGGGGCCGCTTTTCGTTATCCTGCGTCCAAATCCGCGCCGTTTTTGAGACTTTTCCATGCAAGCACCCGCAATACAGGCCGTTATTTTTGATATGGATGGGATATTGATCGACTCAGAGCCCGTCTGGCAGCAAGCCGAGTATCAGGTTTTGCAGCAGCTGGGGATGACAGTCAGCCGTGAAGCCATACAGCAAACCACTGGCCTGCGAATCGATCAGGTGGTGGACTTCTGGTTACAGCGCTTTCCCAAGGTCAAAGTAGAACCTCAATATATCGCCGATCAAATCATAGCGGCGGTAATCGCCTATATCCGCCGCGATGGCAAACCCATGCCTGGTGTTGTCGATGCCCTCAGCGCCTGTCGCAGCCGAGGCCTGAAAGTGGGCCTGGCCACCTCTTCCTCCTGGGATATTATCGATGCCGTGCTTGGCAAACTCGCCATCACAGAAGCCTTCGATGCGATACAATCGGCTCAGGATTTTCCACTCGGTAAACCCCACCCTAAGGTTTATCTCTCCTGCGCCGCCAAACTGGCATTGCCACCAAGCCGCTGCCTGGCGGTGGAAGACTCCTTCAACGGCCTGATAGCCGCTCGCGCCGCCAATATGCAGACCTTGATAGTCCCGGCAGCCGAGCAGCGCCAGGATCCCCGCTGGGCTGCGGCGCATCATCAGCGTGATAGCCTGGAAGCCCTGCCGGCACTGCTTGATACCCTGTAAGTCCGAATACAACAGAGCCAGGCATCTGCCTGGCTCTGTTTTCTGGTAATCCGCCTTACCAGATCTTCACTCTGTCCTCTTCCGACAGATACATCTTGTCAGTCGGCTTGAGGTCGAAGGCTTTGTAGAAACCTTCCACGTTGCGGGGAGTGCCCATGGCGCGGTAGTGGCTGGGTGAATGCGGGTCAGTCAGCAGACGACGTCCCAGCTCCTCGTCACGGTAGTTGCGGCGCCACACCTGTGACCAACCGACGAAGAAACGCTGATCGCCGGTCAGGCCGTCCATTACCGGTGCTTCTTTACCGTTGAGGCTCAGGTGATAAGAGCGCAGGGCAACGGTCAAGCCACCCAGATCGCCTATGTTCTCGCCCAGAGTCAGGTCACCGTTGACGAACTTGCCGGGCAGAGCTTCAAACTGGCTGTACTGGGCAGACAGCTGCGCGCCGCGCTTCTGGAACTCTTCGCGGTCTTTGTCTGTCCACCAGTTGCGCAGGTTACCGTCGCCGTCATACTTGGCGCCCTGATCATCAAAACCATGGCTGATCTCGTGGCCAATCACCGCGCCTATGCCACCATAGTTCACCGCGTCATCGGCTTCCATGTTGAAGAAAGGCGGCTGCAGAATGGCGGCCGGGAACACGATTTCGTTCATCACAGGGTTGTAGTAGGCGTTCACCGTCTGCGGTGTCATGTGCCACTCGCTGCGATCGATTGGCTTGCCCAGCTTAGCCAGCATGTCCTGGTATTCGAAACGGGCATAACGCTGATAGTTACCCACCAGATCGTCGGCCTTGATCTCCAGATTGCTGTAGTCTTTCCACTTGTCCGGATAACCTATCTTGTAGGTAAACTTGGACAGTTTTTCCTGAGCCGCTTTCTTGGTCTCAGGTGTCATCCACTCCAACTCATCGATGCTGACTTCAAAGCCCTTGATCAAGTTCTTGATCATCGACTCCATCCGCGCCTTGGCTTCCGGCTGGAAGTGACGGGCAACGTATTCTTTACCCACCAGCTCACCAATCACTTGATCGGCGCCATCGACGGCCCGCTTCCAGCGTGGTTTTTGCTCCTGAATACCCATCAAGGTTTTGCTGTGGAAATCAAAGTGCAGATCGACAAACTGCTGGCTCAGCAAGCCGGCATAGGAGTCCACCAGATGGAATGCCAGGTAGTCTTGCCAGGCTGAAACAGGGAACTTGCCGAACTCGGCACCCAGTTTCTCAAAGTAGGAAGGTTGACGCACTATCACGTCCTGGGTCTTACCGGTAAGACCGGCAGCCTTGGCGAAACCGTCAAAGTCAAAGCCGCTCATCAACTGCTGCAGCTCTTTCAGGCTCATCTTGTTGTAGGCCTTGTTGGCGTCGCGAGACTCGACCCGGCTCCACTGGCTCTGGGCAATAAAGAGTTCAATGTTGGCGACATTGGCTGCGGCGGCATCCGCGTGAGGGTAACCGGCGGCGCTCATCAGATTGCGGACATATTCACGCATCGCTTCGCGGTTGGCGACAAACTTGGGATCGTCCTTGAGGTAGTAATCACGATCCGGCAGTGTCAGGCCGCTCTGGTACAGGTAAACCCCGTACTGGCTGGAATTCTTGGCATCGTTGTTAACGTAAAAACCAAAGGGAATGCCGGAGCCATCGGTCAGCAGTTTACCCATCAGTGCGGCAATATCGGCGTGGCTGGCGGTTTTGGCGATATCTGCCAGTTGCCCTTTGAGCGGCGCAATCCCCAGTTGGTCAGTCAGAGTGCTATCCATATAGGCGGCATAGAAATCGCCTATCTTCTGCTCCACTGAACCTTCGGCCTTATTGGGCTTGGCGGCGGCTTCTTCGATAATCTGTTTCAGGGCTGCCTGGCTTTCTTCGTAAAGAACAGAGAAGGCACCATAGTTGGATTTGTCGGCCGGGATAGGCGTAGTGGCCAACCACTTACCGTTGACGCTGTAGTAGAAATCGTCCTGATGGCGAACCTGATGGTCAAAGTTTTCCAGCTCAATACCGGAGGCCTTTTTCACTTCTACTTGCGACTGCGGCGCTTGCTGGCTGGCACAGGAAGCCAAACCAAGGCTGAGGGCGATGCCCAATGCCAGGGTGCTTATTTTGCTCATTTTCTTCCCCGAATTTGTGATTGTTCAGATAGTTATATTGTTACAAAGATACCAGTTTCAAACCTTAGCACTCCCTGTGACCAGTCTGTAGTGGATTTTTGTAAATATCTATGAACACTACAGAGCGGGTCACAGACTGGCCAGGCCCGCATTAGAAGTTTTTGCCGATAAACAGGTAGACAGCATTTTCGCCATTATCGCTGAAACCAAAGCCCAGTGCCGCTGGCCCCAGTTGGGTATCTGTGCCCAGGAACAGGCTGCTGGAATAGATGAGATCGTTAAACATCACATGTTCATCCAGCCCCCACACATTACCCGCTTCCAGACTGGCCCCCAAGTATAGAGGGAAGTCCTTCATCCCCAGCGCATCACGGCCGAGATCATACTGATAGATAAAGGCACCAAACACCTTCTGGGCGCCGGCAATAGAGTTCTTGTGGTAGCCGGAAAGATTAAGGAAACCGCCGAGGTCGGAGACATAGAGAGTAAAGTTGCCATCTTTATCCACGGTTGAATAAGAGGCCTTACCGACGAAGGAGTGATTGCCGACACTGACCACCCCTTTCCAGTCTGCTTCAATCTGCAACGAGTGCTCGGGGTCTGTCTTGAAGTCGCCCTCCTCATACTCCTCATTGCGCAGGTAGATATTCAGGGTGAAGCGATTGCCCGAGGTGGGGAAGCTGATGCTGTCCAGAGTGTCGTAGCCAAACTTGAAATAGGCGCCGTAGGTGTTGAACTTGAGATCTTCAAAGAAGGCCTCGTTGGACACCACCCCCGACTCACCTGTCAGCCCCAGCTCAATCCGGCCCTGTTTGACATAGTTGTACCCCAAACCCAGGTCGATTCTGTGGCTCTTGCGATCCAACTCGAAGTAGAGTTTGTTGGCATCAAACAGATCCCAGCTCTTGATCTCGTACTGGTAACGGGCGCGGGCATAAAACTGCTGATCCCGGTCCAAAGGTTGATAAAACTCGGTGCCGAGCAACTTCTCGAAGCCCATCTTCACTTCATTGCGCCACTCACCGCCATTTTCGGTGAGGTCTGTCATGGTCAAAGCAGCATCCAGAGTCACTGCCGAGTCCAGCGAAAAGTCGTCTTCCCAGTTAAAACCAAACTGGAAGTAGTTGGGGCCCCAGGACTTGGCCTTGGTGGTCACGGTTAACACCCGGCCTTCATCTGTGTCCTGAAACTCGGCGCTGACCCGCTCGAACTTGTTCAGCGAGTAAAGCCGGGCAATGCTTTCGTTCAACTGCTGCTTGGTGACTCTGTCACCCACCTCGATATCCAGTATGTCATCCAGCAGCGAATCACTGACTTTGGACTGATTGTTAAGGACTATGCGGGTAACGGGCCTCTCCAGATTATCGAGCCAGTCACGACTGGCGTCGCGCTTTTGCTGCACATAAGCACGGTATTCCTCGGGAGGCACCGCCAGTTGGCTCAACCTGGCCGTATGCTGCACCGCGGCCGTCACCCCGGCTTCCAGCGCCTTGGGCATATCAGCAAAGTCTGTGGTGCTGAGCTTATCTATGGCCGGACGGATCAGGATATCGTCTTTGGTCAACAGTGCCTTTTGCCGCTCTGTACTGGCATTGGTCAGCATGGTGGACAGCTGGTTCAACACCGCTATGGTGCCGTTGAGCTGATCCTTTTTCACCAATGGCGAACCTATATCGACGGCGATAATGACATCCGCGCCCATGGCCTTGACCACATCCACAGGCATATTGTTGGCAATGCCACCATCCACCAGCAACTTGCCATCGATTTCAGCCGGTTGCAGCGCTCCAGGCACTGTGGCCGAGGCCTGCATCGCTTCCACCAAGCTACCACTGCTGATCACCACAGGCAGACTGGTTTCCAAATCGGTGGCCACTGCCCGGTAGGGAATGGACAATTCGTTGAAACTGTTGAACTCCCGCACCAGATCCGTAGTGTTGCGGTACAGCTGCGACATGGTTTGCCCGAGGAGCACGCCACTCGGCGACTGTACTTCACCGCCGCGGATCCCCAGGTTAAGCGGAATATTGTATTGATCTCTTTGCTGCTTATCACGATAGCTCATGGCCTGGCGCGGAATGGTATCCGAATACCCCTTGGACCAGTCTTCATTCATCATGATGGTTTCAATTTCAGTGGCACTATAACCCAGCGCATAAAGGCCGCCGACATAGGCGCCTATGCTGGTACCGGCAACATAGTCGACCGGAATATTGTTGGCCTCGAGCATCTTGAGAACCCCGACATGCGCTGCGCCCTTGGCACCACCGCCACTGAGAACCAGGCCCACTTTGGGACGTTCGGCCGCCACGGCAGCCACACTCAACAGAGTGCCTATCAAAACCAGTAAGCGCAGAGAGGTCTTCATACCTAGCAAGAGTTCCAGAATTAGAGTCGGCATATTCTAACAAAGAATTTACAGTAAAGAGAAAGTTCCAAGTGAGTATAAGCAGCGATTATTGGTGGTGCGTCTCGTAAAACCAGGATGCCAGTTCGGCGGCCGGCACAGGTTTGGCAAAGTAATAACCCTGAATGATGTGGCAGCCTCTGTGAGTGACCTGTTGCAACTGCTCCCGGGTTTCCACCCCTTCGGCCACGACCTTGAGCCTGAGGTTACGGGCCAACTCGACAATACTGCTGACAATCGCCTGATCGGCACTGTTGCCGGCAATATCCTTGAGGAAGGAGCGATCTATCTTCAGAGTGTTGACTTCAAAGTGGCGCAGATAAGCCAAAGAAGAGTAGCCGGTACCAAAGTCATCGATAGCGACTTCTATGCCGTGGGCTCTCAGCTGTTTCAAATGCTGACGGGCAATGTGCAGCTCTTTCATCAACACCCCTTCGGTGATCTCCAGCGCCAGATATTCGGCCGGCATCCCGGTTTCTTCGAGGATATTGAGCACGCCACTGATAAATTCCGGGTGACGGAAATGCACGGCGCTGACATTCACCGACAACTTGAACGGCTCGGCCGCACTCTGGCTCCAGCGGGCACCATCCTCACAGGCCTGGCGCAACACCCAACGGTCGATGGCAACAATCAAACCACAGGACTCGGCCACCTTGATGAAAATATCCGGCCGCACAAAACCTTCACTCGGATGATGCCAGCGCAGCAAGGCCTCCATGCCGATAAACTTTTGCTGCTCCTTGACATCAAACTGGCCCTGATAATAGAGCTCAAACTCGCCCTGCTCTATGGCGTGGCGCAACATGGCCTCCAATTTCAAGTGGTACAGCGCCTCGGCATTACGCTCACTGGAGTAGTATTGGAAGTTGCCGCGCCCCTCTTCCTTGGCATGATACATGGCCTGATCGGCGTTCTTGATCAGCGCCTCGGGCTGCCTGGCATCGTCGGGCCAAATGCTGATCCCTATACTGGTGGAAATAAAAAACTCCCGTCCATAGAGTTCGAACGGCTGAGCTATTTGCGCCAACAGGCGCTCACACAGACGGTTGAGCTTATCTATCTCGGCTTCATTCACCAGGATCACAAACTCATCACCACCGAAACGACACAGCACCTGCTCCTGATCCATCACAGACTGCAGCCTGTTGGCCGCCTCCACCAACAGGGCATCCCCCATACTGTGGCCGTAAGAGTCGTTGACATGCTTGAACCTGTCCAGATCCAGAAACAGCAAGGCCAGTTTCTGCTGTTTGTCATCGGCTCTGTCTATCGCCTGCTGCAAGCGGTTGGCAAACAGCGAGCGATTCGGCAAGCCGGTCAGCACATCATAGTTAGCCAGACGGCGCAGATCGGCTTCGGTGCGTTTCCGCTCTGTGATGTCGGAGAACACCACCACATAGTGCTGCACCCGTTCCTTGAGATCCTGCATAGAGGAGATATTGAGCCACACAGGACAACGCGACCCGGCCACGCCGACAATTTCCAGCTCGCCGGTCCAGGATTCCACCCCTTGCAGCAGAGTGGCGACATTGTCTTTGTGGAAGTTTTCGCTAACCACCAACTCGCCAAAGTGTCGCCCTTGCAGGCTATGTCTATCCTGACCCACTATCGACTCAGCCGCTCTGTTGGCTACCTTGATGACCTCATCGGCATCCAGAATAAACACCCCTTCAGAGGTGTTTTCAAACGCCTGAGCCAGCAACTCGACTTCGTCTTCCAACTGGCGCTTGATGGTAATGTCAGAGTAAATCCCGGCAGCCTTGCTGACCTTGCCGGAAACCGGATCATGACTGACAGGCCTGCCGCGCACCCTGAGCCAGCCCCAACTGCCATCACGGCGGCGATAGCGGTATTCAGACTCGAATCTGTCGCTCTCACCTTCGACCATCTTGTTCCATTCATCCAGCGCTGTGGCCTGGTCGTCCGGATGCACCGGCAGCTTGTCTATGGCGATAAGAATAAAGTCTTCATCACTCCCAAGCACGCCGCCGCGATTATCCAGATGAAACAGGCCTGTATCGCGGCGCCACTCCCAAAGATCCGATTCACTGCCCCTGAGCGACTGCCTCAGCCTGTCGTCGCTCTGGCGCAGTGCCAGGTTCATGGTCATAAAACGCCGCACCTGACGCTGACGCAGCAAGACTATGGTGAACACCATAGCCAATAATGCCACCACCAACAGACCTTTGAACCAACGACTCTGCCACCAGAACAGGTCAACAGTGAAAGGGAAACGGAAGGGTTCCGACTGCCAGATACCGTTATTTTGGCTAAGCACCTCCAGTTGGTAGGCACCGGGGATCAACCCTGAAAGGTTGATCTGTGACTGATTTTCCAGCAGTAAATAGTTCAGCTCATCCTCACCAGGACGTCGTAAACGGTACTTGAGGCTGATAGGCGCATCGTCCAGATAATCCATACTGGTCAACTGAAAGCTGAGCATTCTGGCACCCGGGGCAATGAGCTGTCCCGGCGTAGGCACCAGACTCAGCTCTGTCTTGTTGTCATAGTAGGCGGCAATGGATTCGAGAATGGCGCCGTGCCTTGGAATACGGTTTACCAAAGAATCGACATCCAGCAACATCACTCCATCCGGAGTGCCCACATAGAGCCCCTGCTGTGGTTCATAGAAATAGGCTCCTTCGTTGAGCTCCTTGCCCAGCAAGCCATCGTCGTCGTTGAATACCTTGATTTCACCGCTGTGCTTATCCTGGCGGATCAGCACATAGGTACAACCAACCATACGGTAGTCGCCGGTATCCTGCAGGAAAAATACGGTATTGCAGTCCAGTTGCCACTCTTGCGTCAAACGGCGGATCTTCATGGTCTGCAAATCCAGCTCTATCAGGCCTCCCTGACGGGTAGCCAGCCAGAAGCGGTCTGGGCTCAATTCCAGCAGTTGGCTCACCGTGGGCATATGCGGCAAGTCATCAAATACTGTCGCCAACGAGCGAAAACCGCCGCCCTGCTCCAGATAACCGAACGACTTGTTGCCACCGACCCACAAACGTTCGCTGCTGTCGCGGTAAACGCTATAAATAATCGGATTACTGCCGCTGTATTCGGCGCCGGGCAAATTCCTCTTATTGATGCTGCCCTGCTCCTTGTCCCACTCATAGAGACCATTGCTGGTTGCAAACCACCAGAGATTGCCCTCATGCAGGGTATTGAGCACTGTCTTATGACTCAGGGACTGCCCGCTGCCGCTCCACTCTCCCAAGGGTTGCCCTTCCAGAGTCTGCTTATTCATCACAAACAAACCGTTGGTGGAAGAAAGCAGCAGGTGTTCTGAATCCAGATTATCTATCTTGTAGATGCTGTCATTGACCTCCATCCCTCTGGGAACCGCCGTTTTTGTCTGTTGAGTCTTGCGGTTAACGGCAATCACGCCCGAGTCGGTTCCCAGCCACAACATCTCGTCGTCAGCCAATATGGTCCACACCATTTCATCACTGAGCTTATAGGGTTCAGAGGCGCTGAAACTATCCAGTAAAAACTCGGGGGAGTCGGCCACCACGGCCAACGAGTGTCCTGTACCACCGACCCAGATCAAACCATTGCTGTCCACCTGCAGGGCGTTGATGTATTCGATACCGGCCCTGAGCTTTAACTGCTCTTTGAACTGTTTTAATTTGCGGGTGTGCGGAGACCATTTCAGCAACCCCTGCTTGCTGGCAATCCACAGGTTGCCCTTGAGATCTTCGGTGATCACACTGGTGAAAAAGGGAATTTCGGCCACGGCCTCTATGCGGTTGCTTTCAAGGTTAACCCGATAGAAGCCTTTACTGGCCGCCATCCAAATCTGGTTGTTACTGTCGAGAAACAGGGCGTTGAGGCGGCCATAACTGCCCTGCCATGACAAGCGTTGTTTGACGCTGCCATTTTGCGATCTCAGCTCCACACCATAGGCGTTACCCAGCAGCAAGTCGCCGTTCTCAAGCTGTTGGATTTGACTCCATAGCAGGTCACTGTCGTAGGGTAGGTCAAACAGTTTCTGCAGCTGTTGTAGGTCCTGACTCAAGCGCCAAACCTGGCCTTTTTCGGTTAACAACAACCAGTCACCGGCTGCCGATTTCAAACTCTTCATTAGGCCGCCGCCCTGATACTCAGGGAACAGCTCATCGCTGCCAAACTGACGGAAACGGTTATCGGCTATATGGTAGAGGTAGGCATGAGACAGAGTGCTCACCAACATCTGCTGTTGCCCGAGAGACTTGACCAGGGGCAGATATTCATCGGCCATCCGCGACTCCAGGCCGTCACGGTCCAAACGGCGGATATTGGCGTTACTGAGGCGATACAACCCCTGCTCGGTGGAGAGCCAGATAAATCCCCGCTCATCCATACTGATGTCGAGAATACTGGTATTGATCAAGCCGTCTCTGGAGGAGAACACTCTTTTAACCAACTCATCGGCATATGCCGGTGCTGCCCCCAAACAAAGGCAGAGCAATAACCCAAGACCTGCTGTTATTAGTTTTCTTATCATCGGCTGATGAATAACCTTGGTGACCAATCTTGAATGTACCAGCTAGGCCGCTGAATTTCATCTTGCAAACAACAATTCATTTACATACCCGAGCCAAAGCACAAAAAAATCGGGCCCAGTCAACTGAGCCCGATTTCAATACTTCCTGGGGACAAACGCCCAATCAGCAGATTACTTTTTCTTTTTTGCCTTTGGGTTAGGCAGATCTGTGATTGAACCTTCGTAGATCTCGGCTGCCAGCCCTACAGACTCGTGCAGAGTCGGGTGAGCGTGGATGGTCAGCGCCAAATCTTCGGCATCACAACCCATTTCGATGGCCAGGCCGATTTCACCCAGCAACTCACCGCCGTTGACACCCACAATGGCGCCACCGATCACTCTGTGAGTCTCTTTGTCGAAAATCAGCTTGGTCATACCTTCGCTGGCATCGGAAGCGATAGCACGGCCGCTGGCTGCCCATGGGAAGGTCGCGGTTTCGTAAGCTATGCCCTGCTCTTTGGCTTCTTTCTCGGTCAGACCAACCCAGGCCACTTCAGGATCTGTGTAAGCGATGGATGGAATGACTTTAGGGTCGAAGAAGTGCTTCATACCGGCAATCACTTCTGCAGCCACGTGGCCTTCATGCACACCTTTGTGAGCCAGCATTGGTTGACCCACGATATCGCCCACGGCGAAGATGTTGGCCACATTGGTACGCAGCTGCTTGTCGACATTGATAAAGCCACGCTCATCAATCTTGACCCCAGCCTTGTCGGCATCGATCAGCTTGCCATTGGGAGTACGGCCAATGGCCACCAGCACTGCGTCGTAACGCACTGGCTCGGCAGGCGCAGCCTTACCTTCCATAGACACATAAATACCGTCTTCTTTGGCTTCAACAGCTGTCACCTTGGTTTCCAGCATCAGGTTGAATTTCTTCTTGATCTGCTTGGTAAAGACCTTAACCACGTCTTTATCGGCCGCTGGGATCACCTGGTCGAACATTTCAACCACGTCGATTTCACTGCCCAGAGACGAGTACACAGTACCCATTTCCAGACCTATGATACCGCCGCCCATGACCAGCATCTTGCCTGGGATCTCTTTCAGTTCCAGTGCATCGGTAGAGTCCCAGATACGTGGATCTTCATGAGGAATGAAAGGCAGCTGAATTGGACGAGAGCCGGCAGCTATGATGGCGTTGTCAAAGTTAACCACTGTGGTTTCACCGTCGGCACCTTTCACTTCGAGGCTGTTCGGGCCAGTGAACTTACCGAAACCGTTAACCACCTTCACTTTACGCATCTTGGACATGCCGCCAAGACCATTGGTCAGTTGGCCGATCACTTTCTCTTTAAAGCCACGCAGCTTGTCGAGATCGATTTTGGGCTCGCCGAACACGACACCGTGATCCGATACCGCCTTGGCTTCTTCAATCACTTTGGCTACATGCAACAGGGCTTTGGAGGGAATACAACCCACATTCAGGCATACGCCACCCAGAGTGCTGAAACGCTCAACAATCACTGTCTCCAGGCCTAAATCTGCCGCGCGAAAAGCCGCAGAATAGCCAGCAGGGCCAGCACCTAATACCACTACCTGAGTTTTGATTTCGTTACTCATTTTTTCCTCTGATTTCTTTCATTCCGTTGGGGACTGCCAGCCCAACCTGCGATGCGCCAGCTCGAAAGTGCTTGTCTCGTAAGGTGGGCGCATTTTAACCCGTGTTTGACACTGATCACAATAAACAAAAGGCCGCCCCGAGGGGCAGCCTGTTGTGTTAGAGGATCATTGTACGAATATCGGACAAGATACCTGACAGAGTGACGCTGAAGCGTGCCGCCAGGGCCCCGTCGATCACCCGGTGATCATAAGACAGTGACAGTGGCAACATCAGCCTTGGCTCAAACTCTTTGCCGTTCCACTTGGGCTTGATCTCAGACTTGGACACCCCGAGAATCGCCACATCCGGATAGTTGACGATAGGCGTAAACGCGGTACCGCCGATACCACCCAGGCTTGAGATAGTGAAGCAGCTGCCTTGCATGTCGGCTGCCTTGAGCTTGCCGTCGCGGGCCTTGATCGAAATTTCGGTCAGCTCGCGGCTGAGCTCAATAATGCCTTTCTTGTCCACATCACGCACCACAGGCACAACCAAACCGTTTGGCGTATCGACCGCCACCCCGATGTGGAAGTACTTCTTGCGGATCAGCGATTCACCGTCCGGGCTCAGGCTGGAGTTGAATACCGGGAACTGCTGCAGCGTCTTGGCAACCGCCTTCATCATGAACACCAGCGGAGTGATCTTCACATTCAGCTTCTGCTTGGCAGCCAGTTCGTTCTGCTGCTTACGGAAAGCTTCCATCTCTGTGATATCAGCCTCATCGAACTGAGTCACATGGGGAATGGTCACCCAGTTGCGGTGCAGGTTAGGGCCGGAGATCTTCTGGATCCGGGTCAGTGGTACTTCTTCCACTTCACCGAACTTGCTGAAGTCCACCTTAGGTGCATCGATAACCTGCAGACCACTGCCGCCGCCGACTGAGGTCGCCGCCGTAGCCTTGGGCCGAGACAGTTCATATTTCACATAGGCCTGCACATCCTCTTTGAGGATACGGCCCTTGCGACCTGTACCTTTCACCTGAGTCAGGTCAACACCGAACTCACGGGCCAGGCGACGTACCGCCGGAGAAGCGTGTACCGCACCTGTGTTAGGTTGGGCACCGGCACTCGGATGATGCGGCACAGGTGGACGACTCTGCGCTGCAGGCGCAGCCGCCGGTGCCGGAGCTGCTACCTCTGCCTGAGCAGGGGCTTCTGCCGGTGCAGCAACAGAAGCCACTGCGGCGCCTTGGGTCTCAACTGTGGCAATCACGCTGCCCTGAGACACCTTGTCACCCACTTTGACGGTCAGAGAAACCAGCTTGCCACCGAAGGGCGCCGGTACTTCCATGGTCGCCTTGTCGGTTTCCAGCGTGATCAACCCCTGATCGGCACTGATCTCATCACCTACCGCCACCAGCACTTCGATAACGTCCACATCGGCAGCATCACCGATATCGGGAACGGCAATCTCTTTCACTTCAACTTTGGCAGGCGCAGCTGCCTGAGCGGCCGCCGGCTGTGCGGCTGCTTGAGCCGCTGGCTCTTGTGGTGCTTCGGCAGCAGCACCAACTTCCAGCAGCAATACCAAAGAGCCCTGCGAAACCTTGTCGCCAACCTTCACTTTCAGTGACTTGACTGTACCCGCCTGAGGCGAAGGTACATCCATGGTCGCCTTATCGGTTTCCAGCGTGATCAACCCGGCATCGGCTTCGATAGCCTCACCTTCGCTCACCAGCACCTCAATAACATCGACATCTGCGGCATCGCCAATATCCGGCACTGTCACTTCGATGACCTGGCTGCCGCCGGCTGCAGGTGCGGCCGGCGCCGCCTGTGCTGGAGCGGGAGCCGCTGCCGGGGCAGGCGCAGCTTCTGCCTTGGGCGCTTCTGCAACAGGTGCTGCTTCTGCGCCTTCGGCAGCCATCAAGGCTATCAAGGTGCCTTCAGACACGCTGTCGCCAACGGCCACTTTCAGCTCTTTGAGCACACCGGCGAATGGCGCAGGAATATCCATGGTCGCCTTGTCGCTTTCAACGGTAATAATGGAGTCTTCAGCCGCCAGGCTGTCACCCACATTGGCACAGATCTCAATAACCTGTACCTCGTCCCCGCCAATATCGGGAACCAGTACTTGTTTCATATCAGCCATTCTGCTTCCCCTCTTACGCGTGCTGTGGGTCGATCTTGTCGGCGTCGATGCCGTATTCGGCAATGGTCTTGGCCAGAACATCTACCGGCAGCTCGTTACGGTCCACCAGCGACTTGAGCGCAGCAACCACGATAAACTTGGCATCCACTTCGAAGTGGTGACGCAGGTTGGCACGGCTGTCAGAGCGGCCGAAACCGTCGGTACCCAGCACCTTGTAGTCACAAGGCACGTAAGCGCGCAGTTGCTCGCCGTAGATCTTCATGTAATCGGTCGCCACAATGGCAGGCGCATCTTTGGCCAGCACTGTGCTCACATAAGGCACCTTGGCGGTTTCTGTTGGGTGCAGCATGTTCCAGCGCTCAACTGCCTGGCCATCACGCGCCAGTTCGTTGAAGCTGGTAACGCTGAACACATCTGTGCTGATACCGAAGTCTTTCGCCAGCGCCTGTGCCGCCTTGCGCACTTGCTCGAGGATAGTGCCGCAACCCATCAGCTGGACTTTGCCTTTGCCGGAACCGGCAACGCTTTCCAACTTGTAGATACCCTTGACTATGCCCTCTTCCACGCCTTGTGGCATTTCAGGCTGAACATAGTTCTCGTTCATTGTGGTCAGGTAGTAGAAGATATCTTCCTGATCTTCACCATACATGCGGCGAATACCATCCTGAACGATAACGGCAATTTCATAACCATAGGTTGGGTCATAGCTGATGCAGTTAGGAATGGTGTTGGCCAGAATGTGGCTGTGACCATCCTGGTGCTGCAAGCCTTCGCCGTTCAGCGTAGTCCGGCCGGAAGTACCACCTACCAGGAAGCCACGGGCGCGCATGTCACCGGCGGCCCAGGCCAGATCGCCGATCCGCTGGAAACCGAACATGGAGTAATAGATATAGAAAGGGATCATCGGCGTATCATTGACCGAGTAGCTGGTCGCAGCCGATACCCAAGAGGACATGGCGCCCAGCTCGTTAATTCCTTCCTGCAGTACCTGACCGGACTTGTCCTCACGATAGTAAGCAACCTGATCCGCATCCTGAGGCACATATTTCTGGCCTTCGTGAGCGTAAATACCCACTTGACGGAACAGACCTTCCATACCAAAGGTACGGGCCTCATCCGGGATGATAGGTACTATCTTCTTACCTATGCCCTTGTCTTTCAGCAAGGCGGTCAATACCCGCACAAAGGCCATGGTAGAAGAGATCTCACGGCCGTTGGAGCCTTTGAGAATCGCATCGAAAATCTTCAGTGAAGGCACCTGCAGCTCTTCGCTGAACTTCTGCCGACGGGCAGGCAGATAACCCATCAGGGCCTCACGGCGTTCCTTGAGGTATTTGACCTCCTCGGAATCCGGTCCAGGATGGTAGAAGGGGATCTCTTCCAGCTTGTCGTCAGGGATTGGAATGTTGAAGCGGTCACGGAAGTGACGAATGGCTTCAATATCCATCTTCTTGACGTTGTGGGCAATGTTCTTGCCTTCACCGGCATCACCCAGACCATAGCCCTTGACTGTCTTGGCCAGGATCACGGTTGGGCGACCCTTGGTCTTCTTGGCTTTATCGAGCGCGGCGTAAATTTTCACCGGATCGTGACCACCGCGGTTCAGGCGCCAGATGTCATCGTCTGACATGTTGGCTACCATCTCGGCAGTTTCAGGATACTTACCGAAGAAGTGTTCACGGGTCCAGGCTCCGCCTTTGGCTTTACAGTTCTGGTATTCACCGTCAACAGTTTCGTTCATCAGTTGCAGCAACTTGCCGCTGGTGTCACGGGCCAGCAATGGATCCCAGTAACGACCCCAGATAACCTTGACCACTTCCCAACCGGCGCCGCGGAATTCACCTTCCAGCTCCTGGATGATTTTGCCGTTACCGCGCACAGGGCCGTCGAGACGCTGCAGGTTACAGTTAACGATAAACACCAGGTTATCCAGCTCTTCACGAGCGGCCAGGCCGATGGCACCCAGTGCTTCCGGCTCGTCACACTCGCCGTCGCCCAGGAAGCAATATACGGTTTGCTCGGAGCAATCCTTAATGCCACGGTCAGTCAGGTACTTGAGGAAGCGCGCCTGATAGATGGCCTGGATAGGACCCAGCCCCATGGAAACCGTAGGGAACTGCCAGTAGTCAGGCATCAGCTTGGGATGCGGATAGGAGGACAGGCCTTTGCCATCCACTTCCTGACGGAAGTTGGCCAGCTGTTCTTCGCTCAGACGACCTTCGAGGAAAGAGCGGGCATAGATGCCGGGGGCGATGTGACCCTGGAAGTAAACCAGGTCGCCGCCATCTTTCTCGTTGGGAGCACGGAAGAAGTGGTTAAAGCACACATCATAGATAGTGGCACTGGATGAGAAACTGGAAATATGACCACCAAGCTCCAGATCTTTCTTGGAACCACGCAGTACCATGGCCAACGCGTTCCAACGCACAATGGCGCGAATGCGACGTTCCATCTCCTGGTTGCCCGGCATATGAGGTTCTTGCCCGGCAGGAATGGTATTCAGGTAAGCAGTAGTGGCAGTGTAAGGCAGGTGAGTACCGTTACGGCGAGCCTTTTCGATCAGCTTTTCCAACAGGTAATGAGCACGTTCGGGACCTTCCTGCTCCAATACGGCCTGCAGGGATTCTACCCATTCCTGTGTCTCTAACGGATCCAAGTCTTGTAGCATATTTTCAGACATGACACTGTCCTTCTATACATTGTATTAATAGTGATTACGACGTCCTAAGGTGGGCACTGGGCCGCCCCTGGGCTACACGCCGCTCTTCAAACGGCGCAGGCTACGCTGCAACCGGCTATCTTCTTCCCGTACCGACAACATGACTTCCTCGATATAACTCAAGTGGTCATTGGATGCTTCACGCGCGGCTTCGGGATCGCGGCGAACAATTGCGGCCAACAGGGCCCGCCTATGTTCATTTGCCATGGAAGAAGCTTCTTCGCGACGGCTCAGAAGCTCCAGGTTTTGCGCCACATTTTGATGCAGCACAGGAGTTAAACTCAGTACCAGATGCAGCATGGCAACATTGTGTGATGCCTCGGCCACTGCCCGGTAAAAATGCACAATGGCAGCGGCTTGCGCTTCGATACCCTCGGCGTCTTCCACTTCCTGGATCATCCGCTTGATATTCTGCATATCGGCGTCTGTTCCGCGCAGGGCGGCAAAATAGGCCATCATGCCTTCGGTGGCATGACGGAACTCCAGCAAGTCGTATTGACTCTCCGGATCACCCTGCATAAGTTCGACTATGGGATCGGCAAGACTCTGCCATAACTGTTCTTTGACGTAGGTACCACCGCCCTGACGGCGCAGCAGTAATCCTTTGGCTTCCAGCTTTTGAATCGCTTCCCGCAGTGAGGGGCGGGAGACTTCAAATTGCAACGCCAACTCGCGCTCAGGAGGTAACTTCTGACCCGGCTGTAGGCTGCCTTCAAGGATCATCTGTTCCAACTGATTCATGATGACGTCAGAAATCTTTGGCTGACTGATTTTGCTATAAGCCATCTGGCCCTCAGCTCCTATTGTAAATTGGTCTTACCAATTTCTACGAGTGAGCGCACTTTATCAAATCACACTTTTAAAGTCCAGTTAGTGATCTGCATCAAGTCAACTCACGATGTGTGAGCATAGCCTATATTTTTTCTTCTGGGGTCAGACCAATTAACAAGCCTCAACCAGCCTATTCCTTCACCGCTGCTCAACCTAGGAAAGTTGCGGCAAACACGCCTTTATCAACAATGTTTGCCTTGTCAAAGCGCCCAAGCCGGTTCAGCGCTTGCTTAACTGACCAGACCAAAGATGGTCAACAGCGACAAAATAGTGATCAGCAAGGTCGAGTTGCGCTTACTGAGAGCCAGCAGTGCCAAGGTAGATTGTACTGAAACCGGCACATCTTCATCTTCCGGCAGGGTTTCGGCGGCCAGGGCCACTTCTGTCACTATTTCCCTCGGCTTAGAGTCCAGACTCAATGCCAGTTGGCACCAACGGGGAAAAGCATTACTGAAATGGCCGCACAGCACATAGCCAAAGCCTATTATCCGTGCCGGCAACCAATCGAGCCAATACAGCAGGGTATGTACCACGGGCCACTCTTTGCCAAGGCGCTGACGCCTTTCATCAAAAAAACGCACGCTGCAATAAAACACGGCGCCTACAGGGCCAAACAAGATAAGGAACAGCGCCACGGCGCCATAATAACGATAGTTGAGCCAGGCTACGCTCTGCCCCACCCGGCTGCCCAGTTCACGCTCGCTGACCGCATCCAGGCACTCACTGCAATCCAGCTCACCGGCAAAATGAAAACTGGCCTGCACATCACCACGGCAGGCAGCCTGCACATAACGCTTAAACAGGCGTCTTTGATACTGATGGGAAAAACACACTACCGCCAGCGCCACCCACAACAGCAGCGAAGGCAAACCCCAGAACCATCCATTCACTACCCATAGTGCCACTGCCACTGTCACGGCAGGCAATAGCAGCGCCAGTATCATACCGCCCACAGTACCTAGCTGGCTGTCGGTAAACATCTGCTTTTGATACCAGCGCAACCCGCTGTCCAACTGCCAGCGGGCAGGCAAGAGCTTCAAACGTTCAACAATAATTGCGACCAACAGGGAAAACAGTGCCATCTTTTCTTCTCCTTGCTATCTTGAGGCCTGCGGCCATAACAGAGCTACACCAGTCACAACGCCTGTAAATATCTTTGCCAATCAAATCCCGGGCCTGGGTCTGTCTTGCGCCCCGGCGCGATATCGCTATGACCCACTATTCTCTCTTTGGTGATATCCGGGTAAGCCTGCTGCAAACTCTGGGTCAGGGTAATAAGTTTATGATACTGCTCTTCGGTAAAGCCGGAATCATCTGTGCCCTCCAGCTCTATACCAACGGCAAAATCATTGCAGCCGCTGCGACCTTCAAAGTTTGATACCCCGGCGTGCCAGGCGCGCTGATCCACAGAAACAAATTGGCGCAACTCGCCATCACGGCGAATCAGAAAATGTGCCGAAACTTCCAGTCCTTTCAGCCCGGCGAAACTGGCATCGGCCTCGGTGTCCAGAGTACCCAAAAATAGCTGCTCTATATAAGGCAAACCAAAGCGGCCGGCCGGCAGACTGATATTATGGATCACCAAAAGGCTCACCTCGCCATCGGGCCTGTGATTAAAGTGAGGTGAAGGGCTGGGCTCAGCCTCTTTATACCAGCCTTCAACCCATAGCTTTTGCGCCAAATGCTCACTCCCCTGACTCTGATAACCATACATACAGCAGCACCTTGGCTGCAGTCACATTGGCTCAAAATAACTTCGAGCCTAGCCACAGCCAATTGTGCCTCCAACACAATACCAGCAGCGCCCCTTATTATGCTAATCTAGCAGCATAAATTTCCCCAGTAATCCCGAGTCAATCAAGGACGCGCATCATGCTCGAAAATGATATCAGGGTCAGTGTCAAAGCCGCACTGGACGAAGACCTTGGCCACCAGAAGGCCTCCGAGGGCGATATCACCGCCCTGTTGATCCCCGAAGATAAACACGCCGAAGCCACCCTTATTACCCGCGAAGAAGGTGTCTTTTGCGGTAAGGCCTGGGCCGAGCAGGTATTCAATCAGCTCGGAGGTGAAGTGGCGCTGCACTGGCATGTGGATGATGGCGACCTTGTGCTGCCCAATCAGCTGCTGTGTGAACTCTCCGGCCCGGCGCGCCTGTTGCTCACCGGCGAGCGCACCATGATGAACTTTATTCAAACCCTCTCAGGCGTGGCCAGCCTGACCAAAGTCTACTGCGACAAGCTGGTTGGCACCCAGTGCCGCTTGCTCGATACCCGCAAGACGCTTCCCGGCCTGCGCACGGCGCAGAAATATGCCGTTACCTGCGGTGGCGGCAAAAACCACCGTATCGGTTTGTTCGATGCCTTCCTGATCAAAGAAAATCATATTATGGCCTGTGGCAGTATCGCCAATGCCATCTCCGCAGCCCGTGAGCTACGCCCCGAAAAACCTGTGGAAGTGGAAGTAGAGAATCTGGAAGAACTGGCTCAGGCACTGGAAGCCGGCGCCGACATAGTCATGTTGGACAACTTCGATGTGACTATGATGCTGCAGGCAGTTGAGCTCAATAACGGTTTCAAGGCCAAAGGGCTTGGCGCCAAACTCGAAGTCTCCGGCGATGTCACGCTGGAAACCATAGCGGCTTTCGCCCAAACCGGCGTCGACTATATCTCGGTCGGAGCTCTGACCAAGCATGTGCGAGCCATGGATCTCTCCATGCGCCTCAAGGGCTGATAACCTCTGGGGCATACCCAGAATTTTTATGGGTATGCCTTTCCAGTCTGGGCCCAACGGATAGCGGTTAAACCTACAGCTGAAGCAAGCCGTGGTAAAGTACTTGGCGCAAATCGATAAGTTCCAAGAAGTCGTACCAAGGTGAACTTTGCCAGACAGGCCCCCTCATAATCGACAAAACACCATCATATTCAAATAGCTAGAACAGCTATTCAGCAATATGTCAGTAAGCATCAGTCAATGATGCTCTTAATCAGCTGCTTGGCCAGTCCTGATACCGGTTGCAAACAGGTAAATGCTTGCTCACAACCCAACCAATCACCAAGAAACAAAACTGCAACAATTGTATTTAAGCAAATGATGAAATTGTATATTTTTTTGACAACGCCACTTCCCTGACACTTATTTCAGCAACTGTCAAAATACTGTTGCCGGTAAAACTTGGTGATCAGTAACATTTTTGATTTTTTTCCGAAATTTACGCTGCTTTTTACCGATTGTGGATTCCATTTTCAGTAACTTTATACTAACTTTTATGGCAGGCGAGATGGCCGTTTTTGGCCAACCTCACCGACAAGGTAACCACCCAAACTGATATTTGTTTATGGCATAACGCAGTTACAACTGTAAAATACATGCTTTGAGTAAATACTCAGTTCCTTGAGGTGCGGTTTGCCGGAACGACATACGATAAACTTAAATGGTTTTGCTGAACTGATTGAGTCTGATCCAACACGCTCTGGGGCATAAAGCCACCCGAGCTGGAATCGCCAGCAACGCAACTGAACAGGTTTCAGGCTGGTAAGGAATAAGAGTAACAGGGACTAAGTTACCGATTCGCTCAAGAAGGCAACGATGGAGAAAGCAAATGAAAGGTATCAAACTTAACAAACGCGCTCAGGGTTTCACCCTGATCGAACTGATGATCGTAGTAGCCATTATCGGTATTCTCGCAGCAATCGCACTGCCAGCTTATCGTGAGTATGTAGCCACCTCTCATGGTGCAGCTGCAATGAAAGGCGTTAGCTCTTATGTTCAAAAAGCTCAAGCTTGTATCCAAACAGGAGTTGGATGCACTAGCTTGGGCACTGAATTATCAGCCACCGACTCTAAAGTGACTGGTAGTGCAACTCCAGCAGAAGCCACTGCTCTTGACTTAACTTATGATGACGGCACCTGTACTGTTGTTGCTGCAATTAGTAATACTGGTGGTGTAGGTTACACTGCAGACACTAAAGACACAGCGAAGGCTACCAAAGCTCAGTGTGAGGAAGGTGCTGGGTTAAATTAATGCCTACATCGGGTCTTCATCTGGGATTATCGACTCTTTTTATCCGCAAAGGTTTGCTGACTGAAAGTCAGTTAACTGATACAGTCAAACAATCCCAGAAAAACAGACATTCACTGGTCACCACTCTGGTGACCAGTCAACTTTTGTCAGCACGAACTATTGCCGAACTCTGCTATGAAGAATACGGCACTCCACTGCTGGATCTCAATGAGTTTGATTTAAGCAGTATTCCGGAAGAGTTTCTCAATAAAAAACTGATCGAAAAACACCGCTGCCTGCCGTTATTCAAGCGTGGCAACCGCCTCTATATCGCCACTTCTGACCCCACCAATATCGCCGCCCTGGAGGACTTTCAGTTCAGCGCAGGCCTGCACGCCGAAGCGATACTGGTGGAGGAAGATAAACTCAGTAAAGCGCTGGAAAAAGTGCTCGAAGAAGACTTGAGTTCACTGGAACTGGATGGTCTCGATGAGGAGTCTCTCGCAGGTATCGAGGTCACCGACACCGACAAGCGTCAACAGGAAGAGGGTGAAAGTAAAGATGACGCCCCCATAGTCATCTATATCAACAAGATTTTGACCGATGCCATCCGTAAGGGGGCATCGGATCTGCATTTCGAGCCTTACGAAAAACGCTACCGCATTCGCTTTCGTATCGATGGCATCCTCCACGAAGTATCTGAGCCACCCATTTCCCTCTCAGGCCGTATCTCAGCCCGCTTGAAGGTAATGTCCAAACTTGATATCGCCGAACGCCGGGTCCCTCAGGATGGCCGCATCAAGATGAGGCTGTCCCGCAACAAGAGTATCGATTTTCGGGTCAGTACTCTGCCCACCCTTTGGGGTGAAAAAATAGTGATGCGGATCCTCGACTCCTCTTCCGCGCAATTAGGAATCGAAAAACTCGGCTATGAGGAAGACCAAAAACAAGCCTACCTGGAGATGCTGGCAAGACCCCAGGGGATGATTCTGGTAACCGGCCCTACCGGCTCAGGCAAAACCGTTTCCCTTTATACTGGCCTCAATATCCTCAATACCGAAGAGCGCAATATCAGCACCGCTGAAGACCCAGTGGAGATCAACCTGGAAGGGGTCAACCAGGTACATATCAACACCAAGGCCGGATTAACCTTCGCCTCGGCGCTGCGCTCCTTTTTACGTCAGGATCCGGATGTGGTGATGGTGGGGGAAATTCGCGACCTGGAAACCGCCGAAATAGCCATTAAGGCGGCACAAACCGGCCACTTGGTACTCTCGACCCTGCATACCAACTCATCGGCCGAAACCCTCACCCGCCTGCTCAACATGGGTGTCCCTGGTTATAACATTGCCAGTTCAGTCAATCTGATTATTGCCCAGCGCCTGGCCCGCCGCCTCTGCCCCGAATGCCGTCAACCGGAAGAGATCCCTGAGCATGAACTGCTGCAACTGGGCTTCACTCAGCAGCAGATAGACGCAGGCTTTACCCCTTACAAGCCCTGTGGCTGCGAGCTCTGCTCCGGTGGCTATAAGGGCCGGGTCGGTATCTATGAGGTAATGAAGATGTCCGATGAAATAGCCAGAACCATTATGGAGGGCGGTAATTCGCTGCAGATTGCCGCCACGGCCAAGCAGCAAGGGATGCGCGATCTGCGCCTTTCTGGCCTTTTAAAAGTAATTCAAGGCGTCACCAGCATTGCCGAGATAAATCGGGTCACCAGCTACTGATTGAATTATTATTATGCCTATTGGAGGCTCGGAGAAATGATACAACTCTGGGACTAATCAAATAGATAACTGCCAGCGAGCCAGTGAATAAGCATTCGCCCGTGACTCTGACTAAAATTAAGGCAAGCTAGCAAATAAGCATATTGCAAGGAACAATTATGGCAACTGCAACGGCGACAGCTAAAAACAATAAAGCCAAAAATAAAGGCGCCAAGGCCCAACCCAAGATCCATACCTTTACCTGGAAGGGGCATAATCGCGACGGCAAACTCAGCTCCGGCGAACTGCGTGGCACCAGTATCACCGAAGTAAAAACCCTGCTTAAAAGCCAGGGGATCAATCCCAAAACGGTACGTAAAAAATCAGCGTCCATGTTTGGCGATAAAAAGATTAAGCCGATGGATATTGCGGTGATCACCCGTCAGATAGCCACTATGCTGGCTGCCGGCGTGCCACTGGTTACTTCCATCGAATTAATAGCTCGCGGCCATGAAAAAAACAAGATACGAGTCCTTCTAGGCACTGTGCTGGCCGATGTCCAGGCCGGTATACCACTCTCAGATGCCCTCCGCCCACACAGAGTCTATTTTGACGACCTCTATGTCGACTTGGTGGCCGCCGGTGAGCATTCAGGTTCTTTGGATGCCGTATTCGACCGTATCGCCACCTATAAAGAAAAATCAGAGGCCCTTAAGTCGAAAATCAAGAAAGCCATGTTCTATCCCGCGGCTGTAGTAATTGTCGCCATTGCAGTAACAGCTTTATTGCTAGTCGTTGTAGTACCTCAATTTGAGGATATTTTTAAAGGTTTTGGTGCTGAACTTCCTGCCTTTACCCAATTGATTGTCAATATCAGTCGTTGGCTACAAAACACCTGGTACCTGTTTTTAGCCGGTATTGTTATCGGTATCTGGCTGTTTATACGTGCTCATCGTAACTCTGAGCACTTCCGCAATCGTATCGATGAAATGATGCTTAAGATCCCTTTAATAGGAGAAATTCTCCATAAAGGCGCCATGGCTCGGTTTGCCCGCACATTGGCCACCACCTTTGCCGCCGGGGTGCCGCTGATTGATGGACTGGAGTCTGCCGCCGGCGCCTCCGGTAATTATGTTTACCGCAAGGCGCTGTTGAATGTGCGTACCGAAGTGATGGCCGGAATGCAGATGAACGTGGCTATGCGCACTACCAAGCTGTTTCCCGATATGTTGATCCAGATGGTGATGATAGGTGAAGAATCCGGCTCATTGGATAATATGCTCAACAAAGTCGCCAATATTTACGAGATGCAGGTAGACGATGCCGTAGATGGCCTTTCCAGCCTGATAGAACCCATTATGATGGTAGTTATCGGCACCATAGTCGGCGGCCTAATCGTCGGCATGTATCTACCTATCTTCAACTTGGGTAAAGTGGTAGGTTAAGGCTGGCTATTCGCCGAAGTGTAATAATAAAACCAACACTTAACTGTTTTTAGGGTCGCTTAATATCGCATGTCAGAATTTATTTCCGTATTGAGCCACAACCAGTGGCTCTTTCTTATTCTCTGTTTTTTGTTTGCCTCAGTGATAGGCAGCTTTCTCAATGTGGTGATCCACCGCCTGCCGGTAATGATGAAGCGCGAATGGCAGCAGGAATGCAATCAATACCTGCAGGAATATCAACCCGAATTCGCCAAACAGCTGGGTGAAGCCAAGCTTAATGCACCGATAGATAACTATCCGGCCAAATACAATCTGATACTGCCGAAGTCTGCCTGCCCCAACTGTGGCGCCCATATCAAACCCTGGCACAACCTCCCCATAATCGGCTATTTGTTGCTTGGCGGTAAATGCGCCTCCTGCAACACAGCTATTTCAGCAAGATACCCAATATTTGAGCTGCTGACCGCCCTGCTTATCAGTACTCTCGGTTGGTATTTTGGCCCGACACTGCAGTTTGTTTACGCCACTATTCTCACCTTCGGATTGATAGCCCTCAGCGGGATAGATTTGGATGAAATGCTGCTGCCGGATCAGATTACCCTGCCGCTACTGTGGCTTGGTTTACTGGTTAATATCTCGGGCACCTTTACTAATTTGACCGATGCCACCATAGGGGCCGCTGCCGGCTATTTAAGCCTCTGGTCGGTCTACTGGCTATTTAAACTGCTCACCGGCAAGGAAGGCATGGGCTATGGCGATTTCAAGCTGATGGCACTGTTTGGCGCCTGGCTTGGCTGGCAGATGTTACCTCTAATTATTCTGCTCTCTTCTCTGGTCGGTGCCCTAGTAGGCGTTTTACTTATTCTGTTCAAGAACCTTAAACGGGGTAACCCTATCCCCTTTGGCCCTTATATTGCTATCGCAGGTTGGGTCGCTTTGGTGTGGGGGCAACAGATTGTCGACTGGTATTTGGGAACACTCTAAATGGCCGAATTTATTGTAGGGCTCACCGGCGGTATCGGCAGCGGCAAAACTACGGTCGCCAATCTGTTTGCCGAACAGGGAATCGTCCTGGTCGATGCCGATATCATTGCCAGAGAGGTAGTAGCCAAAGACTCAGATGGCCTCAGGAAAATTGGCGATAAATTTGGCCCTCAGATGCTGACTCCCGAAGGCAATCTGAATAGAGCGGCGCTGAGGGAGCAGATATTTCATCATCCGGAAGACAGGGAATGGCTCAATGCCCTGTTGCATCCCATGATACGTTCTCGCATGTTGGCACAGGTTAAGGCGGCAAACTCCCCTTATGTCATCATGGTGGTGCCTCTGCTTTTTGAGAATGGCCTGGATAAACTGGTGAATCGCACTCTGGTGGTAGATATTTCACCAAAATTACAGTTACAGCGAACTATTGAGCGGGACAAGGTGTCTAAGGAACAGGTTCAAAACATTATCAATAGCCAGAGCGACCGCAATAGCCGACTCAACAAGGCTGATGATGTGATTGACAATCAGGGAGAAATCACCGCGCTACAAGCTCAAGTACTGGCGCTGCATAATAAATACTTACAGCTGGCAGATCCTATACACCCATGAACACGACAGAACTGATATTCGAACAGCCGTTAAATGAAAAGATCCGCAGCTATTTGCGTCTGGAATATCTCGCCCGTCAATTGGACAATAACCTCCAGCAAGATCATCAACATAGATGCTTCTACCCACTATTCTCCCTCTGTGAACTCACCGAACGCTGTGATTACCGCAGCGAAGTCATCAAAGATATCGACCGCCAATTAATCCAACTGCAAAGCTGGCAACAGCAGGACGATGTAGACCAGCAGCAACTCCAGTACTATCTCGAGCAATTCTCCCATGCCAGAGAAGAACTGCAACGTCCACAGCGCCCCGGCAGTCAGCTTAAGCAAGACAGATTCATATCGGCGCTCAGACAAAGATTCAGCATGCCTGGTGCTTGCTGTAACTTCGATCTGCCACAACTGCACTTTTGGCTGGCCAAGCCTTGGGAAGAACGCTGTCAGGAGTACCTCCAATGGACCAGTCACTTCAGCAGCCTACTACAGCCCATCAGTCTGCTGTTGCAACTTACCCGTATGAGCTGTGAATATCGTGATGCTGTAGCCCATGCCGGCTTTTACCAAGGCGACAGCCAACAAAGCTTGTCGCTGGTCAGAGTCAAGCTGGATGCAGAACAAGGCTGCTACCCCACCATTAGTGGTCACAGAAACCGCTTTGCCATTCATTTTGTGCAGTTCGAACAACAAAAGCATTCCGACAAAACCGTCAAATTCCTACTGGCGACCTGCGGCTAAACTCTTTACCATGGGCGCCATCAGTTAGCCCAAGAGACACAAAAATGCCTATCACTGTTAAGTGCCCCACCTGTCAAAAAGAGGTGGAATGGGCCCCCGAATCCAAATTCAAGCCCTTCTGTAGCGAGCGCTGTAAACTCATCGATCTCGGTGATTGGGCCTCGGAAAAACATGCCATCCCGGTCAAGCCAGAGTTTGATGAACAACTGCTGGATGAACTGGGCTACGATGAAGGTAATTTCTTCAAGGATCAGTAATGACAAAAAGAGTACATGTAGCGGTCGGTATCATTAAATCCGGCAAGCAGATCCTATTGGCCAAGCGTCATGGGCATCTGCACCAGGGAGGAAAATGGGAATTTCCAGGAGGTAAAGTCGAAACCGGCGAAACCGTCACCCAAGCTTTAGCCAGAGAACTGGCGGAAGAAGTCGGGCTTAACATAGCCGCCTCTACCCCTTTTATGCTGTTGTCTTATGACTATCCAGATAAGCAGGTGTTACTGGATATTCACCTGGTCACTGAATTCAGCGGCAATGCCTATGGCGTAGAAGGACAGGAAGTCGAATGGGTGCACTTGGATAAACTCCAGGAATATACTTTCCCGGATGCCAACCAACCGATTCTTGATAAAATCCTTACAGAGTTTTCAAACTAACCCCTAAGCCAGCCGCCTAAGCTGGCTTTCTTATTATCCCTATCTTTCAGATTCAGATATCCAAAATCCCCCCTGCAGAGGTCATCGTTGATGGTGCAGGCTGGCATACTATGGATACGGCAATACCTTTCTCAAATCTCACTTTGATTAAGCTACCCGCCTATTCTCCAGAGCTGAATCTAATGGAGCAAGTTTGGCAATGGCTCAGACAACACTGTCTTTCCAACCGAGTATTCGATTGCTACGAGCAAATTGTTGAGCAAGTATCCCGAGCCTAGAATACCTTCATTGAGGATACTGGTCGGGTGAAATCTCTGTGCTTCAGAGACTGGATGAATCTGACCAGACAAACGGGTCGAGCCATTCTCAATATCTCCACAGCACCATCTCACATGGGGGCG
>NZ_JAPEHY010000098.1:0-534 GCF_028823715.1 Shewanella sp. K8 | reverse complement strand
AGCCGATAGGTTCGTTTGCGGTTTTTGACCCAGCCTTCACCCCTGAGCAAACCATGCAGCATCAGATACCCATAGCGAGGATATTGCGTCGCCAGCGCCTTCAGTCGCTGTCTGAGCCCATTGTCTGGCTTTTTCCTGGGTTGATAGCGAAATGCAGTCCGGCTAAGCCCAGCCAACTGACAGGCCACTCGCTCACTGAGGCTGAATCCCTCAATCAGGTGTTGAACAACAGGCTTTTTGGCCGCTGGCGTTACCACTTTTTTGACAGCACATCCTTCATTGCTTCGACTTCCAGCATCTTGTCAGCTAACATCTTTTTGAGCTTGTTGTTCTCCGCTTCCAACTCCCTCAGCCGCTTCGCTTCGTTCACTTCCAGCCCGGCATACTTGCTGCGCCAGTTATAGAAAGTGCCCGTGGATATGCCCATTTCACGGCAAATGTCATCGACTTTTGCCCCTGCCTCATGCTGTTTGATGGCCTTGATGATTTGTTCTTCGGTGTAACGTTTCTTCATGTTGAGATCTCCATTGGCTC
>NZ_JAPEHY010000097.1:0-578 GCF_028823715.1 Shewanella sp. K8 | reverse complement strand
CGGACGCGGGATGGAGCAGCATGGTAGCTCGTCGGGCTCATAACCCGAAGGTCGTCGGTTCAAATCCGGCTCCCGCAACCAATTCCTTAATTATGAATTCAAACTGATTAGCACAAATCGGACGCGGGATGGAGCAGCATGGTAGCTCGTCGGGCTCAGTTCTTTATAAGAGCCTCGAAGGTCTTCGGTTCAAATCCAGCGCCACAATCAATTCCTTAATTATGAATTCAAACTGATTAGTACAAATCGGACGCGGGATGGAGCAGCATGGTAGCTCGTCGGGCTCATAACCCGAAGGTCGTCGGTTCAAATCCGGCTCCCGCAACCAATTCCTTAATTATGAATTCAAACTGATTAGCACAATTCGGACGCGGGATGGAGCAGCATGGTAGCTCGTCGGGCTCAGTTCTTTATAAGAGCCTCGAAGGTCTTCGGTTCAAATCCAGCGCCACAATCAATTCCTTAATTATGAATTCAAACTGATTAGTACAAATCGGACGCGGGATGGAGCAGCATGGTAGCTCGTCGGGCTCATAACCCGAAGGTCGTCGGTTCAAATCCGGCTCCCGCAACCAATT
>NZ_JAPEHY010000096.1:0-586 GCF_028823715.1 Shewanella sp. K8 | reverse complement strand
CAATACGGACATGAAGTTAAACAAATCAGTCCACAGTATGTTGCCCCCTTCAGAATGGGCAGTAAAAATGACAAAAATGATGCAGCTGCAATTGTCGAAGCTGACAGTCGCCCGGGTATGCGCTATGTGCCGGAGAAGTCTATTGAACAGCAGGATATTCAGTGTCTGCACCGGGTTCGCCAGCGGCTGATGAAAAACAAAACCGCGCTGATTAACCAGATACGGGGGCTAGGCCTGGAATACGGTATCGCCATACCGGAAGGGGCTCATAAAATTATGGCCCACCTGCCTGAGCACCTGGAGGATGCAGAAAATGAGCTCACCACGCTCAGCCGGGAGCTGTTCCATGAGATGTTGCAGGAACTTCAGGACAATCAGCAGCGGATTAAAACTCTGGATCTGCGCCTTGCGCTTATCAGCCAGCAAAATGAGGATACCCTCAGACTGAAAAGCATACCTGGTATCGGGCCATTAGGGGCTTCAGCCTTGACGGTAGCTCTGGGCGACAGCGCTGATTTTCAGAATGGCCGGCATTTTGCCAGCTATCTGGGGCTGGTTCCGAAGGAGCACAGCAGTGGTGGTAAAG
>NZ_JAPEHY010000095.1:0-593 GCF_028823715.1 Shewanella sp. K8 | reverse complement strand
CATCCTAAATTCAAGTCATTTTCACTAAAAGACAATTGGAAAGAATATTGGCAAGAATACTTTAGTGAAGCTCCTAAATTTTAGGTTTAAGTAGATTCTTCAAATCATATTGTTCCATTACCATCAATGTATTCACTTTTGGGTTCATCATATTGATAAAGCTAAATGACAGGATATACCATCTAAAGTGGTTTCCGGGTTCATTAGACCACTACATACGCCATACCTAAACCTCGCCACCTGATGGATCCTTTAGATAAATGTATTTATCTCTAAAAAATCTATAGGTATTCGTGTTATTGTCTGTAGTAAGGTCTAATTTGAAAAATAATATTATTATCTAGATAGAATGAAAAAGCCCAAATTTACAGGATGTAACTTATTATGATAGAGGCACTTTCGCTAGGATTGTCCGAACTGGAACAAAGGATTCTGGCTGGTGAAGTAGGAAGATCTGCCTATTCGTTCTGCACTCTAGCAGAAGGTACAATATCCACTATAAAGGTACAATTTTGGCCTCAACGAAAGAGTGAGGACAGCTGACCTTTCCCCCGAATTTAAGACCATAACATTGATGAGATTTCCAATACACT
>NZ_JAPEHY010000094.1:0-698 GCF_028823715.1 Shewanella sp. K8 | reverse complement strand
TGGCATAGTTTCGGGAACTGTAAAGCGTTAGCAGATTTTTGTTGACTGCTTCCCGAAGTTTTTACACATTGCAGCAACTCTGCTGCGAGTTGATGGTGATATTTAAGGTTTGAATTTTGAATAAAGAGTTTCGTCATAATCGTCTCTACTATGATTTACAAAAGTTGTACAAATTGTATTGGAACCAACATCAACACTTACCCAAAGCATTTCGCTTTACAACAGGAGAACAAATCCTCAACGAACTCACGAAGTGTATTCGTTACTCTGTTCAATCTAATTTGTACGGAAAATCTCTCGAAGGAATATTGCGAGCCCTAGATTTATTACTAGAACTTAGTGCACTTTTAGAAACCGTACAAAGTTTATTAATGTTAGCTTGGGAATTAAAATTCTTGCCTCATGGCGCTCTGGTTGCTTTGACTGAACAACTTGGGCATGTATCAAGACAAACTACAGGATGGCGAAAGTGGTTCCAAGGAAAATCTCTCGAAATAAATGCACCTATTTCTTCTCCAAGTGGGTGCGCTTAGATTAGAGCTACTGGCATATTACTATTCAAAAAGACAATAAAACTGCTTGAGAACTTAGAGCCTTCCTTGGAGAGAAGAGAGCATGGTCGAACTGGTGGCCTAAGAAGGATATTAGAGAGTAAGCGATCCCTGCCAGCCCTTATAAATAAAGGGCTGTAGGCTCAC
>NZ_JAPEHY010000093.1:0-743 GCF_028823715.1 Shewanella sp. K8 | reverse complement strand
CCCTAGGGGAACCTGGGGCTGGATCACCTCCTTACCTAAGCGATAATTGGTGCTTGGTCGGAAATTGCTCCTGCATTTTCGACATTCGGTACATCCGTGTACCTTTTGAGTGTTCACACAGATTGCTTGTTCATAGAGCAGGCCGTTGACCCTGGTAGGTCAATGAGTTCTTTAACAATTTGGAAAGCTGATAGTAGACATCAAAACCTCTCTTCGGAGTAGGATTTGATGCATACAAATTGAGTTCTCAAACACTTCAATCAAGTGTTTTGGAAATTCTTCAAGGCGAGTCCACTTCCTTAACCCGGAGGTGAGACAAGTAAACCTAAGCTGGTTGCAATACAACCCGTGTTTTCCGCTATGTTACCAATAAGGTAGCGCAGTCAGGCGACATGGTGTCTAAGCGGTGATTTGAGTGAGGAAGGAGTGTAGCAGCGCTACATGACTGACGAATGAAAAGCACAATAACGACAACATGAGTACTGACAAGCGAGATGAAAACTCATCCGGGTTGTATGGTTAAGCGACCAAGCGTATACGGTGGATGCCTTGGCAGTCAGAGGCGATGAAGGACGTAGTAACTTGCGAAAAGCGTTGGTGAGCTAGTAACAAGCATTTGAGCCAGCGATGTCCGAATGGGGAAACCCGGCACCATAAGGTGTCATCACTAAGTGAATACATAGCTTAGTGAGGCGAACGAGGGGAACTGAAACATCTAAGTACCCTTAGGAAAAGAAATCAAC
>NZ_JAPEHY010000092.1:0-801 GCF_028823715.1 Shewanella sp. K8 | reverse complement strand
CAAGGTTCAAACGGATGGTTTGATGGCCACCGTTGATGCTGTGAAGTCAAAACTAGCACAGCCACTTCCTTTGGGTTATTGCAACGTTGGAATTATCGACTCTGTTGGTAAGGGAATAGACAACTTTAAAGAAGGGGATCGTGTCGTATCAAACGGCCCTCATGCAGATGTTGTTCGCGTACCAAAAAACTTATGTGCTTTGATTCCCGATAATGTATCCGATGAGGAAGCATCGTTTACAGTGGTAGCGAGCATTGGTTTGCAAGGTATTCGCTTGGCGGAACCTACGTTGGGTGAAGCGTTTGTCGTGACCGGAGTAGGTTTAATTGGTTTGCTGACGGTTCAACTGCTCCGTGCTCAAGGTTGTCGTGTTCTGGCCATTGATTATGACGATTCGAAACTAGAACTGGCTAAACAATTTGGCGCCCAAGTTTGCAACCCGGGCAGGGGCGAAGATCCTGTCGCCGCTGGTATGGCATTCAGCCGTGGAAACGGTGTTGACGGGGTTATTATTACAGCCTCAACAAAATCTAATGATCCAGTGACACAAGCTGCACGCATGAGCCGTAAACGCGGCCGTATTATTCTTGTTGGTGTGACAGGCTTAGAGCTCAATCGTGCCGACTTCTATGAAAAGGAATTGACATTCCAAGTTTCTTGTTCTTATGGTCCTGGCCGCTACGATGCAGACTACGAAGATAAAGGCAATGACTACCCTTACGCGATTGTGCGTTGGACCGAGCAGCGTAACTTTGAAGCCATCTTAGATATGATGTCTTCGGGCCAAGTGGTTGTTAAGCC
>NZ_JAPEHY010000091.1:0-803 GCF_028823715.1 Shewanella sp. K8 | reverse complement strand
CCCCCGTAATTTTTTCTGTCGCTTTGAAAATAACTCAAAAATTGCCATATTCTTTCCTCAATACAGCTAACGCCAAAAGCAGCGGGCGCACGTTAGTGCGTCCGACTGCCTTTTTTTGTTATGAGATATTGGTTGATGGACTGAATCATATAGAGCCTTGAATCCCAATCGCCCCTACAAGGTGCGCGATCTAGACCGCACAAGAAATAGACGCCAACCATGAGATCTCCATCGCTTGGTTTGTAGTATGAATTTATCGAAACTTCTTTGGTAGGTGAACCCAGTTCTACTTTATTGAGAAGACCTGATTCCTCACCATTGTAGGTATAAGCCTGAGTTGTGACTGGAACCCAATGTTGATCGATTGTTGAAGGCACAACAAGACGAACGTAGTTTTCCACTCCCACCTGCTTAATCTCAATGGAAAAGCCCAGCTCATCAATATTGCCAGGGGTAATCTCTATTGGCTTGGCCGGTGGCGAGGCATGGCAGGCCACTGAAATAAAAAGACCAGATAGGAGTGAAAGAATTCGAATCATGTGCTTCTCATAACAGCTGTATAGTGCGCATGCGCGTTTTAGTCCTCGGAGGAATGTAAACGCGCATCGCTATCTGTTTGTATTAGCTGGATATAATACCATTTAGTCCAAATATCCCTTGCAGCTAAACGCGCATGCGCGGTTTCCAAACCTATTATCTACCCGCTGTATTTTTTAACTTTATGAATTTAAATCTATTTTATCAAATGTTACGGAAATAACGCGCAAGCTTAGCTGCAAATTCCCGGCATTTTGTCCAGAACG
>NZ_JAPEHY010000090.1:0-825 GCF_028823715.1 Shewanella sp. K8 | reverse complement strand
TGCATATCATCCCTCCGGAATCAAAGTTCCTTGTACTTGAGCTGCTTTACAAAGGCCGGTATTACCTGTTACTTCATTAGCTACTTTTGCATTTTAGGAAGTGACTATCTCCTATCAGTTTGGCCGATACTCTGTACGATAAAACAGCATCGCCCAAATGATCCTTGCAAGTTTATTGGCTACAGCTACGACGGCTTTGTGTTTTCCTCGGCGCTCGATAAGCTTTAACGCCCACTGTGAAATGCGATCATTACTTTTGTCCGCATACCTAATGACTGACCAAGCACCTTGAATGAGTAATCGCCTCAAGTGACTATTCCCCCGCTTAGTGATACTGCCAAGTTTTTGTTTCCCGCCGCTGGAAAACTCCTTGGGAACCAAGCCGAGGTTTGCCGCGAAATGACGGCCATTTTTATAGCCAGAACCATCACCAGCAAATGAAACTACAGCGGTAGCAATCATTTCAGCAACACCACGTATACCTGTTAGGCGTTTAGCATCAGGGTGATTTTTAGCTTGTGCTTGAACTTCTTTTTCTGTGGTTTTAATTGCAGCATCAATGGTTCTAAGCTCATCAAGTAACTCTCGAATATAGCGACGCGCGGTCACTGTTAAGCCATTATTTTCAGTTGCCAAGATTTCTGGCAACTCAGTGATAAAAGGAGTTTTACCTTGGCGAAAAACAATGCCGTACTCGTTAAGTAGCCCACGTATTTGATTGCTCAATGCTGTGCGTTCCCGTATCCGGCGTTCACGAATTCGATGCACTAAAATTAGATCAACTTGCTCCAAGGTTCGTGGCTTTACAAAGACAATATTTGGCCG